>NZ_LECT01000046.1:110000-124411 GCF_001027925.1 Rhodopirellula islandica
AAGGTAGCCGTAGGGGAACCTGCGGCTGGATCACCTCCTTTCTAAGGATTCTTAGAAATAGGTCGAGTCGGGTGACCGACAAGACTGAATCCGTGGAAACGACACTCGCAACCACTCAACAGAAAACATCGCTTTCGGGCGAGACTCTATCACCTTTTGGTCTACGAAGACCCTTCCTGGCGTGTCGCCTGCCAGGAAGGGTTTTTTCGTGCGCGCACAGAATCTCAAACGCGGTTCAAAGGAGCTTTTTGTTCCCTGGAACCTGCCCTCTCCCGGGAATCTCGCTGAACGCTCGCTTTCCGACCCCTCCCGCTGGGCGGGATGGGTTCGCAAGACGTTATGAACACGGCACTTCAAAACTGCACGGACTCTTTCAACCGCGGGGTTCGTGAGATGCTACGCGCACGTCACTTCAAAACCGCACGGCCTCTGCTGTGGAGAGGCAAGACTTTCTGTTTTGCAGGTGGGATTGGGGAGGAAAAGTGCATCCGCTGTCGGGCGGTCAATCGCTCACATTCAGCAGGCCAACGTTCGCCGGGGTTGTACGTGGGAACATTGGCATTCGCCAAAACCGTTCAAGTGCGGAATGACTCCTGCTTCCCTGCCTAACGGGCTGTGAGATCGTCTACTTTTTCATCCCCGCCCCGTGAGTTCTGGAACTCCGCGTGATTCAGCGCATGTGGACGAGGGGTTTTCCAGTGTGAAAGAGGACGCAGAAGTTCTCAGTCGGTTGGTTCAGACGAATCGATAGGTCAACGGGTACTTCCAGATTTCCCCTTGGCTGGCTTTGATCCCACCGATGATTGGGAAAACCACACTCAAAACGGCAAGGATGAGGAATCCCAGCAGCCCAATGCCGATCACTGCGAGAATTGCGAACACGATGCTGGCAATGAATTCGGTGATCAACCAGTTGGCGATGTTCCGCCCGTGGGGATCGAGCTCCGGCATGTCATCTTTTTTCAGCTGCCAGATCACGATTGGCGCCAAGAAGCCAGCGAACGGGATGACGTACCCGGCGAATTGTGAGAAATGAAGGGCCATCGCCCAGGTGTTCGTGCTGCTATTTTGTTCAGTTTGCATTGGATTTGCCTTGGGGGGTGGATGGTTGGCAGTTCAACAGGCTGTTATTCGTCTCCGGCAAGGCGCTTGGAGAGAAAAAGTGTCTCCCCCAGTTCGGAGTCCATCTCTGTCCCTGCGAATCCGTTCTTGGAGTAGAGAGATCGAGCTGGTTGGTTTCCGCGATAAACTTCGAGGGTGACTTTGCAGCAATTTCGTTCGTTTGCGAGATCCGTGATCGCTTGCATCAGAATGGATCCGATGCCTTTTCCGCGATGGGGAGCGCTGACCATCACATCGTGCACGTTCAGGACGGGGGCCGCTGCGAAGGTCGAAAAGACTTCAAAGCAGTTTGCCAGTCCAATGGCCTCGGCTCGATTGTTCGGATGGTTGATCATCGCGAAGATAGAAACCGCGTTGGGCCGTTGTGCCAATTCGGTGGCAACGCGTTGTTGGGCCCGTTTGCTCAGGCCTGGGCTCCCGATTGCCGGGTCATTGGCGTATTCAGATAGCAAACGAAGCAGTGATTTCCGGTGCGGTTCGTGTGTGTAGTCGACGCGGAGGATTTCGACGTCCAGTTTGGCCGGTTGGGAGTCGTTGGAGGAGCTTGTTTCCGTCGACATAACGCAGCGGTGTCCGGAGGCACGAGGCTTGGAAACGTTGGGTTCAGAACCAGGCCATCAATCGCATTGCTGCAATTGCGGTGAATCCGAGAAGGATCGCGTTGAACCAAGTTTGAGAAACTCGGGTGACCAACCATTTTCCCGACAAGATTCCGAGTGGGATCATGGGAGCCAGCGCGGCGCCCACCAACAATGTATCGGGTGTGATGAGACCCAGGTTGTAGCTCAACGGAAGCTTCAGGATGTTTAATACCAGAAACAGCCAGGCGCTGGTGCCGATCAATTCCCATTTCGGCAAGCTGACCGCCAGAAGATAAAGCGCAACCACTGGCCCAGCGGCATTGGCCAACATCGTTGTTAGACCTGCAAGCAGGCCAAGAAACACAGAGAACCAGACTTGGTGGGTGAATTTTTCAAACAACTTGGGGCGGAGCAAGCGTGCGGCTTGCACAGCGGCAAGCGCGAGAATGATGCCGCCGACGAGTGTTTTGAAGTGCTCGGGATCGAGGCGGTCCATCATCGCCCAACCAATCATGATTCCGACCAACGTTGGCGGAAGCAATCGTCGGACATGGGACCAATCCGCTTTTCGGCCGAAAAAGCCAATGGCACAGAGGTCCCCGACGACCAGCATCGGCAGTAGCACACCAGTGGATTCCAACGCGCCAAAGACAAAGGCGAAGAGGACCACATGCAACATGCTGATGCCAGGGAACCCGGATTTGGAGAATCCAATGCCGGTGGCGCCCACAGCCAACAGTGCAATTTGGTCGGGGGTGAGCGATGAAAGCATTGAATTTTGTGTGAGTCACGGGTGTCAGGAAGCGATGGGGGAGATCGGGAGTATCTACAATGACTCAGGGTTCACGAACCCCACCCCTCCGGCTGAACTTGGCCCCCACCTCAAAATCCCGCCTCCATCACAGGAAGAACCATGGCCAGATACTTGGCTGTTTCCGGACGTTCGATTTGGCTTGATTGGCATCTGTCGTTTTGCTTGGTCATTGGGGTCCTTGTCAGTGCTTCGATGGTTGGCGGGCAGGAAGCGACGCCCAACCATGCCACGCTCGAAGCCGCTTCGGAGTCGGATTTGTTGGTTGGCAGTGCTCAGCGAGAGATCACGCCGCCGATTGGATTCCCGATGTCAGGCTATTTTCATGAGCGACTGGCCACGGAAACACGTGACCCGCTGTTTGCGAAAGCGATGGTTTTTGAACAAGGCGACACGGTGGTGGTCTGGGTGGTCTGTGATTTGGTCGGCATCACCCGCGATTTGTTCGAAGAAGTGGCGCGGAGATCCGAATCGTTGCACGGGATCCCGGCCAAAAATCACCTTGTTTCAGCGACACATTCGCACACCGCTCCGGATTATCGAGCACACCTGGTTCGTCATCTTCGTGGTGAACTGAAAGAGGAGTCTCCCTACGCAGAAAAGCTGGTCAACGGAATTGTGGGAGCGATCGGTGACGCCATCTCGAGCAAGCGTTCGGCCAAAGTCTTGGCGGGCAACGCGATTCAATCGGTGCCGGTTTCATTCAATCGACGCTCGGTCATGAAAGACGGCAGCATTCTGACGTGGCAACGTGAGTCCAACCCAGAGCGAATTCGTTCCGCTGGTCCGATCGATGACCAGTTGGGCGTGATCGCGGTGGTCGATTCCGAAACCAATCGACCGTTCACGATTTGCAGCAGCTACGCGTTGCATTTGGACACCGTCGGCGGGACGCGTTGGAGTGCGGACTACCCGGCTTTCATGCAGCGAGCGGTGGCTGAAAAGTTTGGTGACGATGTGCTTTCGATCTTTGGTGCTGGCACGTGCGGTGACATCAATCACGCCGATCCATCCCGCCAAGAACGCAATTCCTGCGAATTCATTGGGTATTCTTTGGGTGAGACCTTGGTGAACCAGGCTCGTTCGATGTTGGAGAGCTCAATCAAAACATCGCCCAATCCGAAATCGCGATTAAAATATCGTCACGCGGTGGTGCCGTTGCCGCTGCAAACGTTGACTGAACAGCAGATTGATCGTGCGAGAGAGTTGATCCCGATTGCCCGTGGGGGCGAAAAGGTGGCGTTTGAGGATCTCGTTGCCGCCAACCGAGATGCTCAGCTGGACCGTTTGACCCACAATCCTTCGTGGATCGACGGCGAAGATCCAGCGAATGTTTCGCCGATGATTGCCTGGAAAGGCATCGGTGATCATTTGCCCGTTGAGGTCGCGACCATCACTGTGGGGGATGAGTTGGCCATCGTCTTCCTGCCAGGAGAGGTTTTTGTTGATTTAGGTTTGGCGATCAAGCGTCATTCGCCTTTTGAAACCACGCTGGTGATTGAGTTGTCCAACTGTGTCGAAACCGCCTACCTGCCCACGCATGCCGCGTATGCCCAGGGCAGCTACGAGGTCATCAATTCCCGAACCCAGCCTGGATCGGGTGAAAAATTAGTTGCCGCAGCACTCGCGTTGCTCCGTAGCGCGGCCTCGGATGAAAACTCTGTGAAATACGAACTCCCTTCTGAACTGACTTCTCGATGATTCTAACTTTGAAGACTTTCCCTATGCGAATGCGTCTGCCAGTTCTGAGACCTCTGGCCGGATTGATTCTGGTTTTTGGATGTGCGATTGGATTTGGATCAGTTTCCGCCCAAGAGCCGGCAGCCGGTGATCCGGACCTTGAATTGCAAGGTGAATATGTCGCCAACGAGCTTGGGGTCCAGGTCATTGCGATCGGGGACGGCGAGTTCGACGTCGTGATCTATGAAGGTGGCCTGCCCGGGGCCGGTGCCAAGCCTTCGCCGCGAAAAATTGAAGCGGACGAAGACGTTTTGTTGGGGCTGGTGGATTCCATGAATCTGCGACGGGTCGAGCGTGTCAGCAGCACGATGGGTCGGTCCGCACCGGCGAAAGCGACTGTCCTGTTCGATGGAACCAAAGATGCGGCGGAAGCAAATTGGGAAAATGGACGGCTCAGTCCTGAAGGTTGGTTGATGCAGGGGACAACGAGCAAGCCGAAATTCCAAGACTACACGTTGCACTTGGAGTTTCGGACGCCGTTCATGCCCAAGGCAACGGGCCAACAGCGTGGCAACAGTGGCATCTATCACCAAGGCCGCTACGAAACTCAGGTGTTGGATTCGTTTGGATTGGAAGGACTCGATAACGAATGCGGTGCGATTTACACCGTCAGTGCTCCCGCGGTCAACGTTTGCTATCCGCCAATGCAGTGGCAGACATACGATGTCGATTTCACGGCGGCGAGATTCGATGACGCAGGGAAGAAAGTCACTGATGCTCGGATGACCGTTCGTTTGAACGGAGTCATTGTTCAGAACAATGTCGTCGTTCCGCACGTGACTCCGGGCGCGAAATTGAAAGAGGGGCCCGAGCCTGGTCCCATCTATTTGCAAGATCACGGGAACCCGGTTCGGTACCGAAACATTTGGGTTTTGCCACGCGACGCGGATCGCGAAGCCAAGCGGCCAATTGTTTCAGGATTTGAACGTTTCTCTGGAACCAATGCGTTGTCGATGGCCGATGCCGGCGAAGTCTTGATCGACAACTTGGCCTGCGGAGCGTGTCACGCAGCAGGAACATCGATGTTGCCCTCGCAGGGCGGTCCCGATTTGTCGCAAGTCTTTGGGCGTGTTCGTGCCGATGCCATCGTTGAAATGATCGCCGATCCCCACACCACCAAGCGTGGAACGACGATGCCCGATCCGTGGCCTGCAATGGATGCGGCTGAGCGACGGGAACGTGCGAATGAAATCGCAAGCTACCTGCATTCCATCAACGATCAACCACTCGAAGATCGAATCGTCAGTGCGAAACTTGCAGATCGTGGCGCAGAGCTCTACCAAAAAGTTGGCTGCGTCGCCTGCCACTCGGCCGATCCCGCCAGTCCCAGCCCAATGTCGGTGCCGCTGGGTAAACCACATCGCAAGTACACATTGCCGTCTTTGACGAAGTTCTTGAAAACCTGCAATCAACTCCGTCCCGGATTGCGAATGCCAGCGATGGTGGGCACCGACGAAGAGATCATGGCGGTCGCGGCCTATCTGACTCGCGAAGTCACCGTGGGCGAAACGGCGGACTCGTTCACGAGGAAGGTTTATCACGGGTCATGGGATCAACTGCCAAAGTTCGATTCGTTGAAACCTGTCTCCGAAGATCGAGTCAGTGGACTGACGTTTGATGACCTGAAACGAAGAAACAATTTCGCGATCGTTTACGAAACCGATTTGCATGTGAACTCGGACACCAAGTTGACGTTCTACTTGGCCAGCGACGACGGAAGTGCGCTCGAAATTGACGGCCATCGATTGGAGAACGATGGGATCCATCCTCACAAAACGGTCACCGCTGAATACGAGTTGAAGGTCGGCGTGTATCCCGTCCGCGTGGAGTACTTTGATGGTGGAGGGCAAACTTCCCTGAGTCTTGAAGTGGAAGGTGACTCCTTCGCTCGCGACGACATTGCCATTTGGTTGAGCAACACGGTGGGGGGAAAGCCACTGGATTTGTTGCCAAGCGAATTTGTTGCGGACTCGTCTTTGATTGAGAAAGGAAAGCAGCAGTTCTACGCTGCCGGATGTGCCAATTGTCATTCGGCGGGCGCGGACAAGGCCGCTGCTTTGCAAACGGTTCAAGCACCCGCGTTGGATCAAGCGAGCGAAGGGAAAGGTTGTTTGTCCGATGACGTTTCGGCACCAGCGGTCGACTTTGCGTTGGGGGCGTCTCAGACTTCCGCCATTGAGTCGGCGCTCAAGCGGCGGCGTTCTGGACAACGTCCCAAGGGGACCGATGCGCGTCGTGTTCACATGACGATGCTGGGGTTGAATTGCTACGCCTGTCACCAACGCGATGGTGTCGGCGGACCCGAGTTGTCACGCGACGAGTCGTTTGTTTCGACGGTTCCCGAGATGGGACTGGAGGGCCGTTTGCCTCCGCAATTAACGGGTGTTGGCGACAAACTGACTCCTCAAACGATCACCGATGTGTTGAATCACGGCGCCAACATTCGCAGTTACATGGGCACGCGGATGCCGGCGTTTGCGTACGAACCGCTGCGAGACTGGCATGCCGCAGTTGGTCGTTTGGACATGAATCCGACGGTCGAAGAAGCGGACACCACCGCCAACGAATCCACGGTCGTTTCCAACGGTCGCGAGCTTTGTGGCAACGACGGATTGGCGTGCATCAAGTGTCATAGTTTCGGTGGAGACACGGGGGGTGGATTGGGAGCCATTGATCTTTTGACGATGCCCAAACGACTTCGATATGAATGGTTCCAACGTTACTTGCAGAACCCGACTTTGTACCGACCCGGCACTCGGATGCCGAACAGTTTTGTGGATGGCAAGTCCGCGATCACCACGATTGAAGACGGGGACCCGGTCAACCAAACCGACGCGATTTGGAAGTACCTGTCGCTTGGTGACAAAGCCAAGGAACCTGTGGGGCTGAAACAGGACGCGATTGTGTTGCAACCGACCGAGCAGGCACTCCGGATCTATCGCAACTTCTTCACCGGAGTCAGTGCGCGTGGGATTGGAATCGCCTTCCCAAATAAAACCAACCTGATTTGGGATGCCGAGCAAATGACTTTGTCTCGGGTTTGGAGGAATGGCTTCTTCGATGCATCGATGCACTGGCGTGGTCGGGGGCAAGGTCGCCAGGAACCTCTTGGGGATGCGGTCGCGATTCTGGAGGGGCAGTCCACTTTGGCGCAGCTTCCAAGCATCGCTGCGGCTTGGCCAGCGAAATCGGCGAGAGCCCGTGATTTCCGTTTCGGCGGGTATCAATTGAGTGGCGGCGAAACCATCACCATTGGGTTTGCTCAAGGTGATTTGAAAGTGGAGGACACCATTTCATCGCAAACGCCGGCTGGTGAGAAACCATCGCCTCGACTGAGTCGAACGTTGACGATTTCGGTTCCCGCTGCGAATGGCAGCGAGCAGTGGGTGTGGCAACCGACCGACCAGCCCATAGAACTCGTGGATGAATCGGAGGGCACGCAAGTTTTCCGTGTCAGCAACCAAACGAGTTTGCAGATTCAAGGCATACGGCTTGAGAAGGTGACGGTGGATGGCAAAGCGATTTGGCGTGCTGCTTTGCCGGCCGGGGAAGCATCGACGATCCAGCAGACAATTGCTTGGTGATGAATCTCCGACGCGTTGCTTTGAATTGACACTTTTGCCACCGAACTTTTAATTGATTACCTGAACGATGAACTTCATGCGAATTCGATTTTTGGCCAGCTTGGTTTTGCTGTTGAGCTTTGTCTCAGCGACTCAGGCGGATCAACCGAAGGAAAGCGATTACTACACGATCACGACCTTCGAAACTCCGGAGGGCGAGGTCATCGAAGCGTGTGGCTTTGAATGGATGGAAGACGGTCGATTGGCGGTGTGTTCACGCCGTGGCGACATCTTCATGATCGAGAATCCACTCGCTGAAAAAGTGACCGCGGATCAGTTCAGTGTGTTTGCTCGCGGGCTGCATGAACCACTCAGCTTGACCGAACAAGACGGTTGGTTGATCGCGACGCAGCGTCCTGAAATCACACGTTTGAAGGACACCGATGGCGATGGTGCGGCGGACGTTTTTCAGACGCATGCGGATGGATGGGGCGTGTCGGGTGACTACCACGAGTACGCGTTTGGATCAAAACTCGATGCCAACGGTGACATGCTGATCACGTTGTGTCTGACCGGGTCGTTCAGCAGCAAGGTTCCGTTTCGGGGTTGGGCGATGAAGGTCACTTCGGACGGCCAAACCATTCCGTATTCCAGCGGCGTGCGCTCGCCCGGTGGGATGGGGACGGATTCGAACGGCAATGTTTTCTACACCGACAACCAAGGCCCTTGGAACGGAACATGTGGTCTGAAAGTGCTGCGAGAAGGCAAGTTCATGGGCCATCCCGGCGGTTGGGATTGGTATGACGATGCACCGAACATGGGCAAGCGTCCTCAAGAACCTGAAAGCGGCAGTCGCATTTTGACCGAAGCGGCCAAAATCCCAGAACTAATACCAACAGTGGTCATGTTTCCCTACGACAAGATGGGAAAGAGTGCGTCGGGCATCGTTTGCGATCAGTCAGGCGGCAAATTTGGACCGTTCGAAAAACAATTGTTCGTCAGCGATCAGTCGCAAAGCACGGTCATGCGAGTCGACCTGGAAGAAGTCGATGGCGTCTGGCAGGGCGTTTGTTTTCCTTTTCGACGAGGGTTTGCCTCAGGCAATGTCGGGATGGAAATGGCTCCCAACGGATCGATGTTTGTTGGCGGAACCAACCGTGGTTGGGGATCAACCGGGCCGCGACCATTCGCGGTCGAACGATTGGATTGGACTGGAGAAAATCCGTTTGAAATCAAGCACATGAAGTCAACGGCAGATGGTTTCGACCTGGAATTCACTCAGCCTGTTGATGCGGCAACGGCGACCGATTTGGCGGGTTATGAGATCGAGACTTACACGTATGAGTACCGTTCGCAGTACGGCAGTCCAGAGGTGGATCCGACCCAACCCACGATCACATCTGCAACTGTTTCGGAGGACGGAATGCACGTGCGATTGGTGATCGACGGATTGCAACTCGGTCATGTTCACGAGCTTCATTCCAATGGTGTCCGCAACCAAGACGGCAACCCGCTCTTGCACCCTCAGGCGTACTACACCCTGAATAAGATCAACGAGGCCAACTGATTCAGGGCAATGACTTGCCGTTGGTCTATTCCGGCAGTTCCGCCATTCGTTTGCGAAGTCGGCGAAGCACGCGCGACTTCGCTTGGTAAACGCTGGCCACGGAAAGGCCTAACTTGTCTGCGACCGTTGATGCAGGTTGCTGATCGACGGTGGTGGCCCAGAACGCTTGCCAGGTCATGGTTTCAAATTCAGATTCGACCGATGCCATGACCTGTCGGATCAGTGGGCTTTCGATTGACGCGGGGCAAATGGTGGAATCCAGCGTGTCGGCAATTTCTTGCTCACCGATTTGATGCAATTGATCGAGCGCTTCGCTGCCCCCGATCGCTCGTCCATCAGCCTCAGCGAGTTTGTTGAGCTTTCGAAAGTGATCACGAACGCGATTGCGTGTGATCGTGGCCAACCAAGAACGAAAGCTGCCTTCGCGTTTCTTTCTTTGGAAGTCGCCAATGCCTCGGGCCACGGATGCAAAGACTTCTTGCACCACATCGGGTGCATCGGACGCGGGGATTCCTGAGGTCCGACACCAGCGGTAGACGATCGGCCCGAAGGTGCCAACCAAACGGATCCAGCTTTCGGCATCCATCTGTTTGACGCCGGAAATCAGCATCGATGACAGGGTGGGATGTTCGTTCGAGGGCGACGCGTGGCTCATGAAAAAGATTTTATCAGCAAATGGTGTCAGATGCCTGCGTTCATCCTGGTGCGTTACCTTAACTATCCCGGAGGACACCCATGATGACCGCAACTGAATGCCCGTCGATCGAACGATTGAAGGATTTGACGCTGGGCCGATTGGCCGAAGAAGACAGCGACTCGATGCTAGATCACCTTCGTGATTGTGAAGTTTGCCAATCCGAATTGGAAACGATCGGCGATGGCGAGGACTCATTGATCCAAGCCATTCGATCGCCTGACGACGCTTCGGAATGGATTCTCGAGCCACAATGCGACGTGGCCGTGATCGCTGCTTTGGGTGTGATCGGAATTGGTCAGCAATCACCCGCCGTCTCGGAAATGCCGGGTTTTCCGGTCTCGATTGGTGAATATGAGATCGTTCGCCCGCTGGGCCGCGGCGGGATGGGCAATGTCTATTTGGCTCGTCATACCAAACTAGGCCGCCTGGTCGCGCTCAAGGTCTTGGCCGGGCATCGTCTCGCAGATGCCAAAATGAAAGAGCGATTTGAGGCTGAGATGCGGGCCGTGGGACAGCTCAGTCACCCTGGGATCGTCACGGCCCATGACGCACGTGAAATCGATGGCACAGCGGTTTTAATAACCGAATTCATTGACGGAATGGATTTGGCTCAGTTGGTTTCGCGAACCGGGCCGATCGGCGTTGCGGACGCTTGTGATCTGATTCGCCAAGTGGCCGTCGCACTGCAATACACCAGCGACCAAGGTTTCGTTCACCGCGACGTCAAACCGTCCAACATCATGTTGAGTCATTCTGGCGAGGTGAAGTTGTTGGATCTGGGATTGGCTCGTTTGCAGGAGCCTCGTCACGAAACATCAGGCTTGACCGGCACCGGACAAGCGATGGGGACAGCGGATTACATTGCCCCCGAGCAGGTCACGGACAGTCGTGGCGTCGACGTTCGCGCCGACATTTATTCGCTTGGTTGCACGTTGTTCAAATTGCTGACGGGGCAGGCCCCGTTTGCTGGACCGCAATGCGCGACCGCGTTTGCCAAGATGACCGCTCATGTTTCCTCGCCACCACCGGTGCTCAGAGATTTCTTGCCCGATGCACCCGCTGGGTTGAACAAGTTTGTTGCATCGATGTTGGGCAAAGACCCAACATCGCGACCACAAACGCCGATGCAGGTCGCTGAAAAGCTGAAGCTATTTGTGAGCGACGCGAATCTGGCTGGTTTGATCGCTCGTGCCGAAACAGCCTCACCCGAGCGTGCACCCGCCAGCCATCCAGAAACCAAGGTTTTTCCCAAAACACAAAGTTGGCGACGACGAACGGTGTCCCTCACCGCGGCGATCGCCGCAGGTTTCTTGGGGCTGTTCATTGGATTGATGAGTGGCTTATTGATCCGCATCAAAATGCCCGACGGTTCGATCGTGACCGTGAATGCACCTGATGGAAGCGAAGTTAGCATCGTTCCCGAAGTGGCGCGCGACCTACCATCTGAAAACATCGCGTTGCCCGCCGTTGCCGGATTCGAAGAACAGCGTGAAGAAGCGTTTCTAAAATTCGCGATCTTGGCAACCGAAGAAGAAATGCGGGAGTACGGTTCGAAATACGAAGGTCTTCCTCAGGACTTTGCCGCCACGCGAGATGGGTTTCGATGGTATGCGGCCGATCCGGATGCGGACCTTTCTTCGCCGCTGCACATGAACGGGAAAACATTGCATTTGGTCCGCGAGGTTGGTTCGCTGGCAATCGATCAAGACAAGCTTCGCGAAGAGATCGACATGGCGAAAGCAAAGGGCACTTCGCACATCGATCTTCGCTTGAGTAATTCGGCGGGGCAGGCACTTCGTAAACTCACGGCCAGCAACATGCGACGAAAGTTGGCGATCATCGTCAACGGGAAGATCCGAATGGCACCGACGATCATGGCGGAAGTTGGACGCGACATTGCTATCACGGGTCGTTTTACCCAGGAAGAAATCCGCTTCTTGATGGCTGCGTTGAGCAGTGGATTGGTCACGCCGCTTTCAAAACAAGATCGAGGAATCCAAACCAAATCAGATCTTGAGCGACTTCAGGGTGTTTGGCGACTCTCTGGTCGATCAGATGCCACGCTGCTTGCCTTTGATGGTCGGGACTTTTACATAGCTGATGATCAGTCCATTCGAGCGGCGGGGCATATTGCCGCGATGACTTCGGGCGATGGCGATTTGAGAGAAGTTCTTTTTACGAACCTGATCACGAAGAAGTCTGCTCCGCAGCTGTTGGTTTACCGTTTTCTTATCGGTGATCGATTGGAGTTCGAGTCCAAACGCTCAGTTTCGGCAAATTCGAATGTTCTGGGGCTTGATGCGGGCAAGGGATTCTTCATCGTTGAGCGACTGGGGGATTTTCCAACTGACGCCGATGAAGTTGTCTCTTTGTCTCGCCGGTTCAGATCGATGCTGGCGAGGCAAGATTCGCAGGAGAGCGGTTCTTATTCCCCGGGAGTTGTCCTTCCTGCCGTGACTCTACTCATGAATGCAAAGACGATGGGGATGGAAGCTGTTGTCAAAGCGGTTGGCAAGATTCAGGCAGCTGAACGCGATGTCCAGTCCACCAATCAATTGAAGCAGATGGGGATTGCCTTTCACAACTTTGCGTCGGCTTATCGAAAGTTTCCTGCCTCGGCATCGATGGCGAGAGAGGGAGCGATTGGAATCAACGACCAATCCGAGTTGAAGCCGTTTTCTTGGCGAGTGGCGATTCTACCTTTCATTGAGCAACAGGAGCTATTCGAGCAGTATCGGTTTGACGAACCGTGGGACAGTGACGCGAACTTGAAGTTGCTACCTAAGATGCCTTCCATCTATCGCCGTCCGGATGCACCGGAGGATCAACCCGTCGGGCAGGCCAACTATCAAGGCATCGCCAATGGTGCCAGTGCATTGGGCATCGACGATGGAGTCAAGTTCAAAGACATCCGGGATGGACTTGCCAACACGTTGCTGATTTTGGAAACGAAATCGTCAGTTCCTTGGACGAAGCCGCAAGATCTCAGTGAGTTGCCAGAGTTTGCTGATGATGCCGTGCTTCGGTATCTGATGGCCGATGGTGCCGTGAGAACGATGGATCCGGTGGACGAAGAAAAACTGAAGGCTTTGATCACTCGGGACGGTGGTGAACAAGTTGAGCCTTAGTTCGCTCTCGTCGAATACCTCCACTAAGCAGGTCGGCAGGAGTCTTTCGGCATTTGGACTGTTTCGGTAAGCGTCGTTGCTCCCACGTCCAACCGGGGCTAACGCCCAAACGGCTCACATGATGATGCCCGGTCATCCCTGCCGACCAGCTTAGAAGCAGAGAGCTTTGGTTTGAGTCGGTCATCTGATTTGAGTTAGAATGTGACCATGCAAATTCCCGGTCTTCCCAACGCTACCGCCAATGCGGCTTTGCCTCTCAGTGTCGCTGACACGCTGACGGACCTGGGAGGCATTTCGTCCGATCGATTGCGGGTGGTTGAAGCCTCCAGGCCCGCCGCAGCGGAGGATCTTGCCATCCTTCATGCTCAGGGTGTGATGTGCGAACTCGTCGATGGCCAATTGGTGGAGAAGCAGATGGGGTTCAAAGAATCACTGCTGGCGGCTGTGTTGATCGAATTCTTGAGTGCATTTGCGAGGCAACACAAGCTGGGCATCGTCTCGGGGCCGGATGGTTTTGTGACCCTCTTTCCAGATCTGATTCGCGGTCCCGACGTGGCTTTTTTGTCCTGGGACCGGCTGCCGGGCGGGCGATTGCCAGAGGAAGCGTTTCCCCGAATTGTTCCTGATTTGGTGGTGGAGGTTCTCAGTCCGGGGAACACTCGGGCGGAAATGGCTCGCAAACGTCGCGAATATTTTCACGCTGGCGTCCGGTTGGTTTGGACGGTGGATCCCATTCGAAGGTCCGTTGCCATCTTCACCACGGCGACGCAGTCCTCGGTACTTGGCGAAACGGAATCACTCGATGGTGGCGACGTTCTGCCCGGGCTGAAGATCAGCTTGGCGGAGGTGTTCGCAGTTTTGGATGGTCCCGATGCGGACGAGAATCCTACCGTTGCAAACGGTTGATTGAGCAGCATTCCTCGTAGTCACTGTCCGGTTGATCCTGCTGTTTGAATGCCCGCAAAGTTCTCGGGTGAAAGCTTCACCTGACCCAGGTCGTTGGTGTCAGCCCAGGCTAACGCTGGACTGCTAAATGTTTGTTATTGGCATTCCGATAGCGAATGCAATTTTTCTTCCGGCTTCTGTCTTTCTTCATCCCGGTAGGGATTTTAGATGGTAGCCGGGGGTTGCTGCGTAGCAGCGCACCCCCGGAAAACGAGCTCCCATAAAACTCTCCATCCCGCCGTGGCCAATGGCCACGG
>NZ_LECT01000047.1 GCF_001027925.1 Rhodopirellula islandica
CAGACGCCCGCCACCATTTATTTTTCGAACGTCCCAAGGGAGGGTGATCATAAACGCTTGGCAACACGGTACTTCAAAACTGCACGACCTCAAGTTGGGGGAGAGGTGACTGGTTGATGCGAGGCAGAAACTTGCGCACACCAGAAACGCTGCAACCCCAAAGATTGAACAGCCCGGCGCTAGCCCAATGCCATCTACTCTGTAGCGGAACGGCGCGAGCCGTCCGGTGACGCGCCGGAAAACACCCACGATTTACCGGACGGCTTGCGCCGTTCCGCTAACAAAATCCCCTTGGTTGGATCTAAAGTAAGTGCCATCCAGCGCTACCCACGGTTGCCGGAGATGAAACGGACGCAGCGGGTCGTCACTTCGCTGTGCGTGACGGACTTGGAAGTCCATCGTACGACTCAAGAACCCGCCAGGGCTGGTTCGAAGCCTGTGGCCAACCAACCCTCGAATCACTCGCACCCAACCAGCCATGCCGTCCTTGGACCAATTTCGCAAACGAGTGCTGACCGACAGCTTGTTTCCACCCTGTGGGCTGGCCGATGCAATGGAGCAGCTCGGATTCGTCCAAGCTGATCCGATTCGCTGTCCGGCGCGTGCCCAGGACTTGATCCTGCGTCAGCGTGTGAAGAACTACCGCGCCGGGGATCTCGAACGCTGTTATCCCGAGCTCGATTTGGAAGAGTGCTACCTGTTCGCCTACGGGTTCCTCTCCAAAGATCTTTGGGGAATCGTGCATCCCAAGACGGAAAAGGAATTGTCCGACGAACACCGCCAAACGCTCGAGGTGATTCGCCAGCACGGCCCCATGCACTCCAAGGACCTGGAATCGCATGTCGGTGGTGAACGAGTGCAAAACTACTGGGGCGGCTTTTCAAGGTCCGCAAAGATGACCATGGAAGCTCTGCACAACCGGGGTGCATTGCGAGTCGCGAGCCGAAACAACGGCATCCGCATCTACGACGCGGCCAAGGAGTTGGAACCAACCTTGTCGAACGAAGAACGCTTGCAGCAACTGATGCTCGCGGCGCTGCAGGCGATGGGCGCAACCACTCGTCGGTTCCTATTGAGTGAACTGTCGCATTTCAAATACTTGATCGAAAGCGTCGCGGATCGTCGCCAGTGTTTACAAGCTTTGATCGACGCCGGTCGAATTCGCGTCGACATCGTCGATGAGGTGGAATACCTGTCCCTGGATTTGGGGAGACGTGGACGCATGAAAGCAGACACCGTTCGAATCCTCGCCCCGTTCGATCCGATCGTGCGAGACAGAACCCGATTCGAACATTTGTGGAACTGGACCTATCGATTCGAAGCCTACACACCCAAGCCCAAACGCAAATTGGGTTACTACGCCATGCCGGTGCTCTGGCGAGATCAAATCGTCGGCTGGGCAAACGCGGCGGTGGACGCGGGCCGTTTGAAGGTGGACTTTGGCTACGCGGATCGTCGTCCGAAAGAACGAGTCTTCCGGCAAGCCGTGGAATCGGAAGTGAATCGACTGGCTGAGTTCCTGGGACTTGATGAAAGCGCTCAAGAAATTTCACATGGCTGACGCCTTGCGACGGCGTTGGTTCTTTTTTGCAACCAACGCGATCGCGATCAGCCCCGTCGCAAAAGCAAGCGTGGCTGCGAGCTTTCCGACAAAGGAGATTGGAACAACCTCCGCTTCGGAAACGTCGCCATCGACTTGAAACTTCCGTGCCGGTGAGTCGAGGTACTTCTTCTCAAACTCCGCATCCACATCCAATCCGGTCGCGATCCATGCCGTCTCGTCTTCCGCGATGCGGTGAAACAACTCGTCGCCCTGTTTGATCTCGTTGAGCAGTTGCTCCTCCACCTGATTCAGTTCGACCTCCTTCTGCATCGCAATTGCAACGAAAGCCTTGTGACGGTAAGCCGCGACGGCCTCTGGAGCATCCACTTCCATGGATGCTCTCAAATAGGCTCGAGTGGCCAACTGCTTTGAGTCTTCATCGCTGTCATCTGCAAGCAGCAGATCGCCAAGTGCCTCCAGCAACACGGGTGAATCATGATTGCCAAAACGCATCATGCCCATCACCCCTTTGGCAGCCGCTTGAATCTCCTCCGAAATCGGCAATTGCTTGGAAGGACGCCGCTTCTCAATCAAGTACTCCACCAGAAGCTGCTGATAGATTTCACGACCAAAGTGGGCGTCCGGGTTGATCGCAATGGCCTTCCGAATGTGCTCCCGGCCTTCTTCCAGTTGCCCGGAATGGATGTAGAACGTTCCCAAATTGGCTTCTGATTCGTAGCGTCCCTGTTCCGGCCATCGTTCGATCTTTTCGAGGATTGTCTCGATCGCCTTGTCGTGATCGCCCAGTTTGTCATGGGCAACCGCGATGTCGTCCAGATCGGTGGGAAGCAATTGATCGGTGGGCTTGGCCCTCCGGTCGGAGATTCGCCATTCGTAGTAAGCGTCCGAATGGCGAACGAAGTACCCAGCCATCAATTCATGAGCCCCCGGGAACACTCGTCGTTCCATCGCGAGTGTGTCCTGGTCCCACAGACAAGCGGACAAGTGACGCGGAAAGAATGCTGAGAAGACAGCAACAAGTAGCATGAATTTTCGCATTGGATTGGCTCCTGATACGACTCAGCCTACACGATCCGCCATCACTCCATTCAGCTCAGTTCGCCCAATCTTCAAGGTTGTCCCCAGACAACGTCAGAAAGAAGCGGTTGTGATTCCGCTTGTTTCCGCCACTCGGCCTCGGTGCTGCCACTGATCAAGACCTCGGAAACACATCCGGTGGCCATCATGACGATCTGTGGCAGGTCAACAATTCGGCTGACGTTGAGCAAATCGGGTGAATGGCGATTTGAGGCGGGCAAATCAGTCAGTTGAAGCTTGGCAATGGAGTCCGACCACAGCGAAGCATGCAGAGCGATGAACGCCGCGTCGCCGCTTCCACTCAGGTTCCAAGGACCGGCCACTGCCAACTTGTTCTCGTCCTGGTTCAGGGCCTTCAACGCGCTGACCACATCGTAAATCTGCATTCCTGCCGCCGTTTGTCCCAGCAACATGAACCGGCGACGAATGTGAGTCCGATCACGTTCATCGCGTGACCACTCTGTTGGCCCCACACCGCGTGGAACCACCAAGATGGTCGGGCGGCCGGACGCCGTCATTTGTTTCCAGGCTTCCGCGTCAGGTTGAATGTCAGCGAAACGCTCGGGTGCCACCACCGCCAATCCAGAGGAGGCTCGTTCCCAGCCCGATTGGTCCAACACGATCACATCCAAGGGTACATCCGCACCGGATGGCTCTGACAGCGGAGTGTCTGCTGCCTCGGTTGGACGCAAGACAATCAATGGCAAACGATACGGTGACTGACTGGCATATTCCGCAAAAGTGACTTCGGCCTCATCTCGTTGAACTTGTGAGACCACCTCCAGTTCCGGCGCGGCAGCCACGTCGGGCCAACCAGCAAACGTCTTGGTTCGCAGCTGATCCTTCCAATCCTTGGTGGCGGCGGCTAACTCGGCCGGCGTCTTCGGTGCGTCCTCCATCGATGCTTTCGGAACGAAGGATTCGTGAATCGTTGTCACGCGTTCGTCACCGGGTAGTTCAGCGAACACTTTCAATTGCTTTGGTTCAAACAGCTTCGTCGCCACCTTCTCGATCAGCGATTCATCGCCACGAAGATGACGATTCAGCCAACGAAACGCGTGAATCCGTAGTTCCTGAGTGTCTTGGTGCGGCCCCGACGTGATTTGCAATCCGAGGTTCTTCTCCGCTCCGTAAAGCTCGTAGATCTTTCGGACTTTAGCGTGCAGATCGACCACGCCGTTGAGTGGGAAGATGGAGTCGCTGTCGGTGTTGGAAATCAACAACGGACGAGGGGCCACCAAGGCCGCAACCATCGGGAAGTCCCAGCGATACGTATTGACCATGTACATGCAATCGCAATGACCACTGACGCAGCCGTCCACCACGTGGTTTTCAAGGGTGGTGATTCCAGCGACCGGAACCGCCGCTTGAATGCGTTCGTCGATCGCAGCCAACCACCACGAGTAAGCCCCGCCGCCACTGCGTCCCGTCACACCGATCCGCTTCGGATCGACTTCGGGACGAGACTGCAGCAAGTCCACCGCACGCATGCTGTTCCATGCCTCCACGCCAGCTGGTGTGTAGCCACGATTGTTCCACCACCACATTTTTTCACGGTAGGTCCCGTGGTGAATGCCTTCGATCTCGCCAAGCTGAATTGTGTCGATGACCAAACACACATAGCCATTGCGAGCGAACCAGGCACCGTGGTGTTGGTAGTGAACTTTGTTGCCGTAGCTGATGCCGTCTTCGACCACGCGGCCATGGCCACACACGTACAACACCGCCGGCAACGGCTCATCGACTTCCGCAGGGCGATACAAATTCGCGGTGACGTACAGACCCGGCATCGACTGAAAGTGCAGTTTTTCAACGATCACATCGTCCTTGCGATTTTCGCCCGTCACGGTGGTGTGCAGTTCACTCCGAGCCGGCAACGGGTTCAACCCAAGCATGTCCAGCAACTGCTGTCGATAAATTTCGCGACGGCTCGTCCAATCCTCCAGCGTTTCAATGTCGGCCAGAGATTGCTCACTCAGTTGCTGGGTTTGTTGTTCGAAGTACTCCGCTACCAATTGATCGCCATCGGACGATTCCCCTGCGGGAGGCTCCGCCGCGAAGCAGCCTGAGCCAAGGAGGCAGTTCAACAAAAGGCAGAAGGTCGACAGAGCAACCAAAGCGGGCCGGCGCATGAGTGAATCTCAATCGCGAAAGAGGTGGGGAGTGGGGCAGGTGGGGAGCGACGAGTTGGCTCGATTCTGGGAACCAAGCGATCGCTTCGCCTCATTGTAGATGGTTTGATCCCGCCAGTGGTTTGCCCACGCAAGGTGCCGTCACTTCACGGTTCACCCGCGGTCCACCAACGTCCCGCACCCGTCAATTCGTGTACGCCGCCTGGCGATTGTACTGGTCGACTTGTTCGTTCAGCGTCCAAAGGTCATACAGCCATCCCACGCCAAACAACCCACCGGTCAGAAGATAAATGACTCCGGTGAACCACTTTTCGAGGTAGAAGCGATGGATCCCAAACAGCCCCAGGAACGTCAGCAGGATCCACGCAATCGTGTAGTCCACTGGCCCCGTGGTGAAACGCATTTGAGCCCGACGATCCATTCCGGGAATCAAAAACAAATCGACCAACCAACCGATCCCAGCCAGTCCAAGCGTGAAGAACCAAATGGTGCCCGTGATTTGTTTCCCGTAGTAGAAACGGTGTGCACCAAAGAAACCGAAGATCCAAACGATGTACCCGATCACAATCGAATGGGTTTCGGGCGGAGGCAGGTAGCCTTGGGCGAGTGGCTCGGATGGCTGGGCGGGTTGATGGGGTGTCGACATGGCACTTTGCTGCAGTGGAACGCGTAGCATCGCACAGAATCTGCGATGGTGGGGGCTTTTGCCCAAGACCGCTGAATCAAGGAGTGTAGCAGGCTCACTCCGTGTGCCGTCCGCTTCCAATCCCGGGATTTCAGTGAAGAGGTGGACGGCACATGGGATTGTGCCTGCTGCCGATTGAGCAGCATTGGACTTTGGTCCTTCTAAGCAGGTCGGCAGGAGTCTTTCGGCATTTGAAATATCGTGGCAAGCGTGGATGTTTCCACGTACAACCGGGGCGAACGCCCAAACGGCTCACATGGTGATGCCCGATCATTCCTGCCGACCTGCTTAGGCACCTTTGCCGGCGGCATCTGGCGCCAGTTTCAGCGGCAGTGATCGCGACTGGCATTCCACCCGTTGTGTGAGAACCGCTGGGGCAACGGTTTCAATTTTGCAGTGTGATTTACGAATCGAATGACCGGCCTTGTCCAGCGCGTTCCGCTTTGGCTTCGGATCGGCTGCGTTGTTGCAGGTACAGCTTGATCGGAACTTCACCAAACGGCAGGTGGTCACGCATCCAAGCAATCAGATACCGTTGGTAATCGTGGGTGAAGGCTTTGGGGTCGGTGCACATCACCACCACCGTGGGCGGCTCGGTCGAAACCTGAGTGGCGTAGAAAATTTTTGGACGACGGCCTTGGTACATCGCCGGTGGATGCTGGTCGATCGCGGCGCGAAGGATCCGGTTGAGCTCCCCCGTGGACACTCGACTTTGAGCCTGCTTATAAAGCATCGCGGCGTGGTTCATCACCGCTTTGACGTTGCGTCCAGTTTGCCCGGTGATGAAGGCGATCGGAGCGTAGGACAACGTGGTGAATTGGTGACGCAGGTATTTGACCCAACGTTCCGTGGGCACTTCTTTGTCGACCTTGTCCCACTTGTTGACCACGAAGAGCACCGGTTTGTGGTGCTCCATGATGTAGCCGACCAGCTGCTTGTCGACCTTGCTGACTTTTTCCAAGGCATCAAAGAACATCAGCACCACGTCTGCCCGACGGACGCTGCGCTGTGCCCGGTGGCTACCGTAAAAATCCAAGTCCGTACGAATCGATTTGCGTTTGCGAAGCCCCGGTGTGTCGATGGCCAGGAACGTCTGCCCGTCGACTTCGAATCGCACGTCGACACTGTCTCGGGTTGTCCCAGCGACTTCGCTGACAATCATCCGATCGGATTCCGCCAGTGTGTTGACGAAGGTGCTCTTGCCAACGTTGCGACGCCCCACGATCGCCACCTTCATGGAGGACTGCGGAGCAACCAAGTCCTCGTCTTTCTCAGGCAGCCGATCCACGATGACTTGGATCAGATCATCACGGTGTCGATTCTGAGTCGTGCTGACGGTGATCAGGTGCCCGCGTCCGAGCTTTCGAAATTCATCGGCGTGAATGTCTTGGTGCTCTTGGTCCGCTTTGTTGGCAACCAGGATCACGGGTCGCTCCACTCCCCGCAGACGCTCGACGACTTCTTCATCCAGCGGCATCAATCCGGTTTGAACGTCGACGACCAGCAGGATCACGTCCGCCGAGGCGATCGCCATGTCAATTTGCCGGCGCACATCGCTGGTCAGATCGTCGGCGTCTTCGACCCCCATTCCGCCTGTGTCGACCAGTTCAAAAAACTGATCGTCAGACTCGATCAAGGTGGTCATTCGATCCCGCGTCACGCCTTCGAAGTTATCAACGATTGCGAGACGTCGGCGTGCGAGCCAATTGAACACACTGCTCTTGCCGACATTGGGACGACCGACGATGGCGACTTGAGGGACTGGCATGACAAAAATCGAACAGAGGGTAAAAGGAACGACGAATCGGTGGTAACCTGCCAATGGTAAGCTGCGTCGAGCATTTCAAGAATCCCTTCCTTGCTCGAACTTCCCCGCAATGACCGTTTTTTTGACGCGAAATCGCTTCCTCGGTTGCTCATGACCTCCCTAGAAAACGACCTCGATCCCGGCGAAACGCACGAAGCCACGGGAGAACTGCTGGCTCACCTGCAACGGGTCGGCATCCGATTCATCCCCCAACCGAATGCGGAATCGGTCGAATCGTGGCAATCACGCTGGCAACAGACGATTGTCACGCCAACCGAAGCGGGTCCGCCGACCCAAGGCACGCAGCCCACCCCCCGACCAGGGAGCAGCACGACAGCGGCTGATCCATCGACGATCGCCGCGGATGTCAAAACCCCGCCCCGAGCCCCGCAACATCGCTTGCAACCCGTCGAGTCATTCTCGGTCTCTGACGATCCCTACCCCGGGAAGAACCTGCCGATTGCTGACCGCGAAACGGAGCTGGCCAATCTGGCGTCGGTCGTCGCGGGTTGCACCAAGTGCGATATGTTGGCCAAGTGCCGAACTCAAACGGTCTTTGGCGAAGGCAATTCGGCCGCCCGGTTTGCGTTCCTGGGAGAAGCCCCCGGTGCAGACGAGGATCGACTCGGGCGTCCGTTCATTGGGCGTGCGGGGCAGTTGCTCGACAAAATGGTCCAAGCCTGCAAACTTCAACGAGAAGACATCTACTTGCTCAACACGGTCAAATGCCGACCGCCTGAAAACAGAAATCCAGAACCCACCGAACTCGACAATTGTCGCTCGTACTATGAGCAACAGCTTCAGATTTTGCGACCTGAATACATCGTGTGCCTCGGTGCAATCAGCGCTCATTCGTTGCTGAAGACCAAACTGTCCGTCGGTCGACTTCGACAACAGTTCCATCAGTACCACGAAAGCAAGGTGCTGGTGATCTATCACCCCGCCTACTTGTTGAGAAACCCAGAGGCCAAGAAGGCGGCCTGGGCTGACCTTCAGCTGCTGATGCGGGACGCAGGTTTGGCGTGAAATCGACGGCAATGTCGTCGCGGCGACGGGCGAGCGGTGTTGCTCGCGTATTCCGTCACGTGCAGTCCGTCGACAGAAATTCAGTCACACCGGTTCAGCTGACCGGAATGGCTGCTTCCTCTTCCGGCGTGGCTTCCATCCAACTGTCGTCCTCTTCGTCGATGTCCTCGTCTTCTGCGGCTCCGGCTTCTTCCCCCAGCTTGGCTCGCAACTCCAGCACTTCCTCACGGATGGTGTTGAACTGCATTGCCATTGCTGACCAATGGTCATCGTTGCGGAAGGAAATGTTGCGTCCTTCTTTGCCGTCGATCAAGTTTTGCATCTCGCGACGCATGCTGAAGATCGGTCCGGCAAATCGGTTGCTGACCTTCAAGACGTCGTAGATCATCAGCGGTCCGAGCACCAACAATCCAGGAACCCAATAGATGGCCTCGTCAGTGAGCGACAGGAACAAATCCGCTGTCGCGACACCCGGGTGAATCATCGACTGAGTGAAGAACTGAATCACCACGAAGTACGTCACACACGCGGTCCCATAGAGAACGGCGCGCAAAATCAACGCCACCTGGACATCACTGTCAATCAGCAATTGCTGCCGGAGTGGACGGGTGGGGCGTTTGGCTTTCATGGGAGCAAATCCAATTCAATTGGCAATGGCGTCTGACGAATTGCTCAAGCTATTGCTTGTCTCGGCCACCAAGACGCTGATGCCGGCTGCGGCAGTCACAATGATCAGTGACAGCATCACGGCGTACTCAACGGCAGTTGGGCCATCTTCTTCGAGCAGAAATCGCTTGATCGATCGCAAGAAGGGTCGCTGGGACATGGAACGGGTTTCATTCGGTTGTGAATCAATGTGGCAGGATCACGCTCCTACTCTGACGAAAACCTAGCCCGGCTTTGCCAGATGGGCGGGGCTTATCGAATGGGATTGTCGCCGAACCGTGAATTCGTGCCGGTCATTCGGTCTGTAACGTTTGAATCGTTTTCTCTCGAACGGAAGCACCGTGGGAGCCCCTCAAAGGAGGAATCCATGGGACTTGACATCCCAGCAATACAAATCTGCAGAGAAAATGAACTCCCTAACCAGATTGAACCTGGCACGGGGACAAATCGTGATTGCAGACGAAGTATCCTGTAGAAACACCAGTTTGATCCCAGTTTGGTAACTCACCGCCTCAGGTCTTCATTGTGATGCGATTTCGATCGATCCTGCCTTCATCTCTTGCTGCCCCCATGTCGAATTCAGGTCTCTCGTCCGTGATGGTCTGCCTGACCGTCGGATTGGCATGGATATTGACCACGTTCGCTTGCAACCCTGCCTCCGCACAACCGCTGCCCAATCCCAAGCATGGTGACCCGACGGACAAGTTCCACCCGCTGGAACCCTGGTTGCCGACACCCAACGTTTACCGCACGGCATCCGGGGCGCCGGGACCTCAGTACTGGCAACAACGCGCTGATTACGCCATCGACATCGCGTTGGACGACGAAAATCAATCGCTCAGCGGCACCTGCGAAATCACCTACCACAACCAATCCCCCGACACGCTGGATTACCTGTGGGTGCAACTGGATCAAAACCGATTCAAAAACGATTCCGTCGCAATCACCAGTCAAGCGGCCCCCGGAATCAGCTCTCAGGCGACCTTCAAGTTCGTCGAAACCATGCTCGCTCAACAAGCGTTTGATGGAGGCTACAAGATCAGCTCCGTGACCGATGCCAAGGGCGATGCAATTGACCACCTGATCGTCGACACGATGATGCGAGTGGACCTGGACGCACCACTTCCACCGGGCAAATCAACTCAACTGAACATTGAATACAGCTACAACATTGTCGATGCGAAAATGATTCGCGCTCGGGGCGGCTACGAGTTCTTCGAAGACGACAAAAACTACATCTACGAAGTCGCTCAGTGGTTCCCTCGGATGGCGGCCTACACCGACTACACCGGCTGGCAACACCACCAATTCTTAGGCTCCGGTGAATTCACCTTGGAACTGGGCGACTATGACGTTCGGATCGATGTTCCCGCCGACATGGTGGTCGCATCAACGGGAACCCTGAAGAACACCAACGAAGTCCTGAAACCTGAATGGAAGACTCGTTTGGCCAAGATGAAAAAGGGCGAGGACCCGGAATTCATCATCACCCCCGAAGAAGCGAAGGAAAACGAAAAATCGAAGTCCAAAGAACGTGCGACTTGGAACTTCACCGCCAAAAATGTTCGCGACTTTGCCTTCGCTGCCAGCCGTAAATTCATCTGGGATGCGATGCCGGTCAAAGTGGGCGACCAAACCGTGTTGGCCATGTCGTACTATCCCAACGAAGCCGAACCGCTGTGGAGCCAGTACAGCACTGAATCCATCGCTCACACGTTGGAAGTCTACGGACGCTATTCGTTTGAGTATCCCTACGAGGTCGCGATCAGCGTCAACGGGCCGGTCTACGGAATGGAATACCCCATGATCTGCTTCAACGGCCCACGCCCGGAAAAGGACGGCACGTACAGCAAAGCCACCAAGTATGGGTTGATCAGTGTCATCATCCACGAAGTTGGCCACAACTTCTTCCCGATGATCGTCAACAGCGACGAACGCCAGTGGACGTGGATGGACGAAGGGCTCAACACGTTCCTGCAATACCTGACCGAGCAAGAATGGGAAGACAACTACCCCTCGCGACGTGGCCCGCCCGAAAAGATCGTTCCCTACATGCGAGGCAGCAACCAACGGCCGATCATGACCAGCAGCGACGAGATCCTGCAATTTGGTTCCAACGCCTATGGCAAGCCTGCCACCGCACTGAACATCCTGCGGGAAACGGTGCTGGGACGCGAACGGTTTGACTATGCGTTCTCGCAGTACGCGAAACGTTGGAAGTTCAAACGCCCCACACCCAGTGACTTTTTCCGCACGATCGAAGACGCCTCCGGGACCGACCTGGATTGGTTTTGGCGAGGTTGGTTCTACAGCACCGATCACGTGGACGTCTCCATCGAAGGCGTCGAACTGTATCTGATCGACAGTGGCGATCCAGACGAAACCGCCGAACGCAAACGCAAGCAGAAGGACGCTCGCGAGGACAACGTGACCGATGAACGCAACCAAGCTCTGCCACTTCGACGACGAATCGATTGGCGTCCCGGATTGAAAGACTTCTACAACGCGGCGGACTACGACGAAGACAAAGTCGAAGAAAATGATCGCAAGAACTACCAAAAGTTCCTCGACAAACTGAGCGACGAACAACGTGCCATGCTTCGTCGGACCACTCGGTTCTACGTCATTCAGTTTGCCAACCAAGGTGGACTGGTGATGCCGGTTCCATTGCGCATTCACTACGCCGACAACACGTCCGAGGACGTTCAACTGCCACCTGAAATCTGGCGTGTGAACAGTCAGACCGTGAAACGGTTGTTCCTGACCGAAAAGGAAATCGTTCGTCTGGAAATCGATCCCAAACGAGAGATCGCCGACACGGATGGCAGCAACAACCACTGGCCACCAAAGTTGGAACCAAGCCGCTTCAAGCTCTACCAATCCGGAAAATCCAGCAATCCAATGCGGAAGGCTGCTGAAAAGGAAAAGGCCGAGCAGAAAAAGAAAGCGGAGCAGGAAAAGAAAGAGTCCGATCCCAAAGCAGATGACTCCAACAAACCCGCGGCCAAGCCGGATGCAGACAAGTCCGCCGAGTCCAAAAGTAAAAAGCCCGAGGACAAAAAGCCCGAGGACAAGAAACCGGCCGACAAAAAGCCTGAAGGCAAGGAACCGGTCGAAAAGAAGCCTGAAGACAAGTCTTCAGAGGCCTCTGAAGAATGATCGCCCTGGTCACTTGCAGCTGGATTCTTCTGGGCGGGATGCTATTGCATCCCACCCAGGAAACGCTGTGTGAACTTCAATGGAACCCGGACACCGAGCGAATCGAAATTGCGTTTCGTTTGACCCTCGGGGACGAAGAACGTTTGCTGAAAGAAGCGGAGTCAACGCTTACAAAACTGCGAGCGAAACAAGCGGACTCCGATTCAAACTCCGAGGTGGATCCTCTCTCCGTCGCGGACGGCAAGTCGGCGATCCAGTTGAAATCTCAGCAACTGGCATTCGGCCGCCACATGACATTCGCCAATGACGACGCGTGCCTGCCGGCACCGACCGTCGCCAATGCCGCGAAATATCGCTGGGTGGGACGCCGAGAAGAAGGCATCCACGTGTGGTGGTTCGCGGAGTACTCGGTTGCGTCCACGGACGCCTCCGAAATCAAACCGCCCAGCCACGTGCGGTGTGATTTGTTCGTCGACAGGGCCCGAAACACTGCTCATCCCAGTGGACACGGTCCGCACGATGCGTTTCAAAACACCTTCGTGATTCTGGGGCACCCCGTTCCGGTCTCCGCCGTGATCACACCGCGGGACCCGGTCGCAGAACTACAATGGCCGGACTGATTTCGCCGGACTGATTCCTCCGGCCGCCCAGCTTAGGCTGCCATGCGAGCGTTTTGCGTCACTGCACTTCGACGCTGAGCGTTCGAGTGCTTGCCAGCGTGGGACGCTTCCTGAGCCAGCACTTCTTCAGCGAGCGATTGATAATCGATCGCTCCATTGCTTTCGCTGGAGTAGTCAAAGATCGATTGCCCAAAGCTGGGAGCTTCCGCCAATCGAATGTTGCGGCGAATCCGAGTGTCAAAGAACTTGGCTCCCGAGAAGAACTCGCGTCCGTCCTTGGAAGCAGCGAAGAACTCATCGATGTCAGTGCTGACTTCGGCGGCCAAACGCGTGTTCGCGTCGTACATGCACAACACCACTCCGCTGAGCCGCAGTTTGTTGTTCATCCGTCGCGAAACGACTTCGATTGTTCGCAACAGCTTGGACAAACCGTGCAACGCCAAAAAGTGTGGTTGCAGTGGCAAGAAGACTTCCTCGACCGCGACCAACGCGTTGAGCGTCAGCACACCCAGACTCGGAGGGCAGTCCAAGACCAAGTAGTCGAAGTCTTCCTCATCGTCCGCCAGTTTGTCGCTCAAAATCATTTCGCGACCGACTTCACCCGCCAACTCCATTTCAGCGGCAGCCAAGTCCAGGTTGGACGGGACCACAAACAGGTTTTCACCGACTTGTTGGCGTGCTTCAGAAAGCGAAACATCGCTGCACAAAACTTCGTACATCGAGGGAACACTTCCATCGATGGCAGTGATTCCAAGGTGCAACGACGCGTGAGCTTGTGGATCCAAATCCATCACGCAGACGCGACGACCGGATCGAGCGAGAGCGGCGGCCAAATTGACGCTGCTGGTCGTTTTGCCCACACCACCTTTTTGATTGATGACAGCGATTGATCGCATGATGGCAATGCTCCTGAGTTACAAGTGGTTAAGGGCGTGCGTTGAGAGGGATCCGATCCAAATCGGGCAACCGATCAAGCGGTCCGCAGATCGTTGCTGAGATCTTGGTATGCCAAAAGAACGTCATACAAATCCGAGTCGATTCGCACCACATCATCTGCGAAATCCATCAGCCAAGTTCGGTTGCTCTGGCCCGCTTCGATCAACAATCGAGCCACTTGAGCCAGCGGAAGCGAAACAGTTTTGGGCGTTTCCAATCCCGCCATGCGATCCAGTTCCATCTCGCGACGAGCTTGTTTCAGGTCGGTGGAATCCGATTTCGATTGATGACGGGCAGTGAGGGATGTCACAGAGAGTCATTCCATTGACGAGTGTTTTCGGTTGGCATGGCCGCGAAGATTGGCAACCCGTGGACCAGGATGTAACAAGCCGAGCGGGTTCGACGCCAGGGCGTCGCGTGAAAGAAGTATCGACTGTGCCGACTGGGCAACTTGAGGGAATTTTGCGGGCAATGAATTCCGCTTGAATCGGATCCCAAAAAGCGGCCAAAATCTTCTTGGTCTCGCACGACCATCGGCGTCCACCGGCGTTTTCGGGACAGATTCCTGGCGGCAAGGTGTTCCAGCTCGGACGACCTGTTGAATGCCCCCCTCCGAAGCGATCATGATAGATGCCCCAGACGCCACGCCCTTTCGTCGCCACGCCCCCTTCCCAGAGGCCTACCAATGCCAATCTCAAATCCACCTCCGGTATCCGGGCAGCCCAGCGTGTCCAATCGGCCCGCTCAAACACAACTTGCCACCGAATCCACCCAGCCAAACGAAACCGTGACCGGACTGAAACAATCGATCATGGGCTGGTGTTTCAAACCCATGCCCGTGATGACGTTGGCCACCGAAGCCAAGAAAATCGGCTACACCGCTCTGGAAGGTGTCGGCGCAGAACACTACCCCGCGATCAAGGAACTGGGACTCGACATTTCGTTGGTCGGCAGTCACGGCTTCCAAAAAGGCCCCCTGGATCCCGCCAATCACCCAGCCGTCGAACGAGCACTCCGGACTGGAATCGATTTGGCAGTGGAGTACGGTTCGCCCTCGGTCATCACGTTCACTGGAATGAAAACCCCCGGGATCACCGAGGAAGCCGCCTTTCGAAACTGTGTCGCCTGTTGGAAGCGGGTGACTCCCTACGCGGAGCAGCACGGCATCCAAATCGTCCTGGAACATCTCAACAGCGTCGATGACTCCCATCCCATGAAAGGGCACCCGGGATACTGGGGCGACGACATCCATCGGTGCGTGGACCTGATCCGTGCCGTCGATTCGCCAGCCATGAAATTGCTGTTTGACATCTACCACGTGCAAATCATGCACGGTGACGTGACCCGTCATATCCGCCGTTATCACGAATTTGCGGGGCATTATCACACCGCCGGCAATCCGGGCCGCGGAGAGCTGGATTTTAACCAAGAAATCAACTATCCACCTATCATCCGGGCCATTCGAGAGACCGGCTATACTGGATACCTCGCCCAAGAATTCATTCCCATCAACCCGGATCCGATCGCCTCCCTTCGCCAAGCATTCACGTTGTGTAACGTCTGATTTCTTGGACCCCCGCCACCGAACGTTGGCACCTGAACTTCGGTTCGCATTTTCGAACATGTCCGAAAAAAACCACCCCAATCACCGACCGATCGACGCTTCGATCGACGACGCGAATCCGAATTCGGATCGTGATGCGGCGGAGGGGAATGCGTTGACGCGGCCAGGTTTGCCAACCGCCGAGTCCGACGATTCGAGTGACGAACGGGCAGGCGATTCTGGCGATTCGATCTTTGACCAAATTCGTCATTGCCATCCGAATCCCCAAGCGGCGACCGAACTGCTCGATGACCTGCATTTCGCCACCTTGGGTTTGCGAACCAACGAAAGCCGCCTGCACATCATCCGAACCGCCACCAAACGCAGCGCTGGTGCGCTCGCGTCGGTTCAGGTCAGCAAGCCTTCGACGATCAATGAATGCCACTTGGCCCGTGTGATCACGTCCGCCTATCGAGTGATGGATCCGCGGTATCGGATCGACCGGCATCAACAAGTCCAACTGGGGCGGATCCTCCCGTTCGAACTGGAAAGTGTTTCCTGCAAGTCGTTTTCGCAAGAAACGTTCTTCGCGACGACCGGCCAAGACTCATCGCTTCCAAACAATGTTCTGATCCCCCACCCTCCCGCGGCCTTGCCCACCACCCCGCGTGGTCAATTGATTGACCTGGCCATTGAGGCCAGCGATCCACAGAAGATTGCCGAAGCGACAACGCCGCCGACCAATTGGGTTCAAACGGTCGAACAATCCCTGCTGGACGACCTGCCGCCTCGAAACGAAGGCGAACAGGTTCTCGAAGAGATGCGTGCTCATCGAGGACGTTTGAAACGCTGGATGTCGGAGGTCCGCACACTGATTGGGCTCTCCGTGCTTTGCCTTGCTGCGACGTTCTACTTGGCCTACTGGCTCGGCGCTCGCCAGGCGAACCAATCGTCCACCGCCATCAATCCCACAGATCGGATTGCGAGTGTCGAAGCGGACGCACCCGCGTCCCTGACGCCTGAGTTGCCCGCGGCGGAATCGCAACTCAACAATGGGGCCTTCACCCCGGAAATTGCCCCCGCCCCAACCTCCGTGGCGATGACTCCCAGTGGCCCAGCCGTGGCAGAACTCGCAGCGGAGTCCGGAAACGAATCATCCACCACCCAATCCAATGTTCCCCTGCCGGATCCCCAACCGGCCAAGGTGGAATCCGACATCGTGGCCAGCGTCGATGTGGCCGCCCTCGTCGAGACGGATCCAGCAGCCCCCGGCACTGAAACATCGGAGGCTTCCATGGAAATGTCCCCCGTGTCGGATGCCCCGGACTCCGACGCTCTCGCTTCCAGCTCAACCACCGACACTTCCCCTGAGATCAAGTCACCGTCGCCCGTGGAATCACGGCCCCCGAGTGAAGTTGTTCCCCCACGTCGCGAACCACGCTGGACTGACGCGCAGATCAGCGAAGCGACGCAGGAACTGTGGGACGAGACCGAACGAGCCTCACGACGTTTCCAGTTGACGGAAGCCGCTGGACTGATCGACCAGTGGGAACTGATCGCGGAACTGGCCGGCACGGGATCGCTTGAACACCTCGCTGCGATGCACCTCAGCTTGCGAGCCAGTTGGCTGGCTGAGCCGTTTGAAACGACATGCCAACGTGCCCAGGACTTGGCCGCGTTGACCGCCGCGGTGACGGGATCAGCAACGCCAGAACCATCCGATTCGGCTACGGACACTCCGTTCACTTGGTCCGAACCAATGGTCCGCCAGTTGATCGAGAGCTGGCGTGCCTGTCGCTTGACCATTTCCACCACCGAACACCTCAATCATCTGCTGTTGCGTTCCAATGAACTGTTGGACCAATTGATATTGAACAATCAAAATCAATGGTGCTCTTCGTTTGGATTCGACGCGGAACGACTGATCGCCTTCACGACCGATGAACAGTCCCGGACGGAACTGGAAGACTTGCTGGCATCCGTCAAAACGCTACCGACGGGCGCCGAACTGGAACGCATGCAGCAATCCGACGCATCGGCCGGCGTGCTGGGACGAACACTGTGCCTGCATCTTCGCCGCTGGGACAAAGGCGTGCCGTTGATGTGCAACGCTTCCGATTCGCGTCTGGCATCGGTTTCAAAAGCCGAAATGCAGTGGCGAGAAGCAAACAATCAGCCCGCAGCAGAAGACGTCAACCAAACGCGAGCCGAACTGGGGGTTCGATGGTCAAAGATTGCCAGCCACTACGGTGGTCGAGACGCGGCCTCCATCCGATTGCATGCCTTGGAATTGCTCGAAGGACTGGAAGCGTATGCGGATCAACGCGCTGAGATCCTTGACTTGCTCCCGCGTTACATGACCGCCAGCCTGTCCAAAGCGTCTGCAACCCAAAGTCTGTCCGCTCCGGTTCGCTTGTCGCGGTTGCGATAGCCGCCCCCCTCAACGAACCCCTTTCGCTCAGACGCCTCGCAGCCCATCGACGGAGACCGCTATGACCGACGGCATCGAATCCCTGTTGCCGCCCGCCGTCGCGATCATCCTGGCGTTGATCACCCGTCGTGTCCTGGTGCCGTTGTCGATCGGCATCCTGGTCGGCGCCGCAACCTTGGCCTCGCAAGAATCCAGCGGCCCGCTCAGCGTTCTCACGGGGACCGCTTCTCGCTTCATTCAAACGATTGACCAATCGGTCCGTGACTGGGATCACCTGCACGTCTTGGCGTTCACGCTGTTACTCGGAGCCATGGTTGGTGTGCTCGAATCCTCCGGCAGCATGGCTCGGATGATCTCCGGTTGGACTCGCCGCGTCTCCACCCGTCGCGGTGGACAATCCCTGATCGGGTTCACTGGGCTGCTGATCTTCTTCGACGACTACGCCAACACTTTGTTGGTGGGCGGAACGATGAGAACCACCGCCGATCGCTATGGAATCTCCCGGGCCAAGCTGGCCTACCTGGTTGATTCCACCGCCGCCCCCGTCGCGGGACTGACGCTCGTGAGCACTTGGGTTGCAACCGAACTGAGCTACTTGCAAGAAGGACTCGCTGACGCCGGCATCGAAGCCACCAACATGACGTTCTCCGTGTTTCTGCAGAGCCTTCCCTATCGCTTCTACCCGTTGTTGGCATTGTGGTTTGTGTTTGTCATCGCCACCTCGGGCCGCGACTTTGGCCCCATGTGGGCCGAAGAAAACGCAGCCGCCCAAAAGCCCAGGTCACACCACAAACAATCGCCCGCCGGATCCTGGGCCGACATTTTCGCGGCTGTCATGCCCGTCGGGATCTGCCTGATCGTGATCAGCGGCGTGCTCGTCACCACCGGGCTGCAGGAACCAGCCGAATCCGAAATGTCTCGGTGGCAATACTTCGGTCACGTGATCGGTTCCGGCAATTCCTACCTCGCATTGGTCGCCGGAGGAGGCGCAGGCTTGATCGCAGCGGGCACGCTTGCGATCGCTCTCAGTGGAGTCTCCTGGGAATTGGTCATCATGGGATCTGCGAAAGGCATGCTCCAGATGCTGCCTGCCATGGCAGTGCTGTGGCTGGCGTGGGCGTTGTCTTCGCTGACCGGCGAAGACCAACTGAACACCGGTGGGTACCTCGCCTCGATCCTGAACGAACGTCTTCCCGTTGAATGGTTGCCGACCTGTGTTTTTCTGCTCGCGGCATTCATCGCGTTCGCAACCGGAACCAGCTGGGGGACGATGGCGATCCTGACGCCCCTCGCTGTCGCCTTGTCAATCAATCTTCAACAGTCACTGCTGGCGTCGGAAACACTGCTGGCCGCGTCTGACATGGGCTTGTCGGGCGGATCCCCCTCCGGCACAGCCGCCTCATTGGCGATGTCACCCATTTGCTTGGCTACCTTCAGCAGTGTTCTCGCTGGTGCAATCTTTGGCGACCATTGCTCCCCGTTGTCTGACACGACGGTGCTGTCCAGTCGCGCGTGTGACTGCAATCACGTGCTTCACGTTCGCACACAAATGCCTTACGCCTTGGTCGTTGGCGTCACTTGCATTCTCTTCGGAACCCTGCCCGCATCCTGGGGCGTCTCCCCATGGATCAGCTTGCTGATCTCGGCCGCCGTGCTTTGGGTGATCGTTCGAATGCTCGGCAAACACCCCCAATCGGCATCCACCTAGCCGAGTTTGCGGGTTCTGTCACCTATTCCGATTCAAAATGAAGTCGAAGCCATCCAGGGCTTCCTTCGATTGAGCTGCCATCCTGAATTGCCGATGAAAGAGGAGTGAAGTCCCCGTCGTTCGTCACACCAATCAGTTTGCGTGGCAGGTTTCCAATCGAAATGCAAAACTCTGTGACCACCAATCCTGTCGACGATCGCGGACTGACCAAAGCAGCCATCTTGCTGATGAGCCTGCCCACGAAGGTCGCAGCCAAGGTTCTGGGACAATTGCCGCCGCGATTGATCGAAACGATCAGCATCAAAATCGCTCAGATTGACTCGGTCGGTGGCGACGAACAAGAAGTGGTGATCGCCGAGTTCTTGACCAGCAAAGCGAGCTCCATCTACGCCAGCCCCGGCGGCTTGGAACGCGCCAAGGAACTGATCAAAGAAGCCCTGGGCCGCGATGCCAGCGAACTGATCGGCAATCTGCAACAAACGATCGAGGCGATGCCTTTCGGCTTCGTCAAAAAAGTCGACACGCAAACGTTGCTGCAGTTCATTGGAGAGGAACACCCCCAAACGATTGCCCTGCTGCTCTCGCACGTCCCCTCTTCCTACGCCGCCGAAGTGTTGGGCGGACTCGACAGCGTGAAACAGCTCGAGGTGATCCGCCGAATCGCCGCCATCGGAAGAACCAGCCCCACGGCGGTCTCCGAACTGGAACGGGGCCTGGAGCTGCGGCTCAGCAACATGGTCAACCAGCAACACAGCAACACCGGTGGTGTGGAAAGCGTTGCCGAAATCCTCAACGTGGTCGAACGTGCCATCGAGCGGACAATCATGGAATCCCTGGGGCGCGAGGATCCAGAATTGTCAGAAGACATTCGGCGCCTGATGTTTGTCTTCGAAGACATCTCCAAACTCGGCGACCGCGATATCCAAGCGTTGCTCAAGAATGTCGAAACCGCGCAGTGGGCGATGGCACTCAAGGGTGCCAGCGAAACGCTCCAGCAAAAGGTCCTGCGAAACATGAGTTCGCGAGCCGCCGAGAACCTGCAAGAAGAAATGGGGTACCTGGGCAGCGTGCGGATCAGCGAAGTCGAATCGGTTCAACAAAAGATCGTCGACATCGTCCGCCACCTCGAAGACACGGGCGAAATCTCACGCCCGACCGGCGAAGCCGAAGAAGAATACGTGACCTGAGTTCTCACGCTCTCACGCACGAAAGGCTCCCCCAACACCACGCCTTTCATCGCCGCCAACCGCTTTGACTTGATCCCAAACGGTTGCATTGCCCCGAGACACCGCTGCCCTGTCAGAAAAAACCGGTTCAGCTCACCAATTCGATTGAAGCATTTGACCGGTGCGATCCGATACTCCTTGTACCATGGATTGGGAGGGTGGAACGATCGGTGCCATATCGTTCCAGCAATGATAGGGCCATGGTGAGGCAGGGAGGGCTTCACCATGGCCCTTCCCTTGCGCTGACACCTTCCGGTGCGATTGGCAACCGCCAGTTTCCCGAGGGGAAGCAGGGCACTTCTAGCCTTCTGATCGCAGTGCTGTGCGCGGATCTCAACGCGAAAAGCATCGTCCAAACATGGTTCGCGAGATCGCTTGGCCTGTTCGGATCGACATCTTCAATCGGCGGTCTCTCAACTCTCGACAAGACGGTCCGACGCGGGCCAACTTGAGAGACCTCACCGCAGGAACGGCAACGGCTGGCTGACTCATGGCGTCAGTCAATTCGCACGGCCCAGACGCGGAGCTCAGGTCTTTTGCTTGGGGGCCTCTGATCGAAAAGGCTTCTCAGCTCGGTAGAGGCTCAGTCGAGAACGAAACTCTTTGGTCAACTTTTCATCGGTGGACAGCCGGATTGCCTGCTCTTGATATTTGACAGCCTCATCAAACTTCCCCACCTCGGCGTAGGCAGCTGCAAGTGTGTCGAGTTGGTCTGCCTGCTTCCAGTGGCTCAGCTGATTGGCTCTCTTTGCGTCCTCGATCGCTTTCGGTCCATCCCGGAATGCGCCAATTGGGGAGGTCGCCAGGATCCATGCCCGACCACTGTACGCTGCTGCAAGTTCTGGGGCGATCAAAATCGCTTCGTTGTAGTCCGCCAAGGCTCTCTCGTTGTCGCCCTGTTCCACTAACAGCGTGCCTCGGTTGACATAGGCCGACGCACTTCCGGGATCGATCGCGATTGCTTTGTCGTAGTCTGCCAAGGCCTTCTCGAGCTCGCCCTTGAGTCGCCACAGATTCCCCCTGCTGAAGTGTGCGTCCCCATCCTTCGGCTCGAGGGCAATGGCTTCGTTGAGATCCGCCAAGGCTCGGTCGTGATCTCCCCGAGCGGTCAACACAAAGCTTCGGCACTTGAACGCAAACGCGTTGTTGGGACTCAGAGCAATGGCAGCGGTGAACTCAACAATCGCCTTGTCCAGCTCACCTTGATTGTAGAATTCCACCCCCTGATTGCATCGTTCCTTCGCGGCATCCGCTTGCCCGAAAGCCGCGGTGCCAATCAGACAGGCGACTAGCACCAAAACAAAACGCATCGACGTTCTCTTTTTTAAGAGGGATCAAACACTGGACGACCTCACACATCTGTCCCGACCGTTCCTCCGTCCTTCCTCAATCTTGAGCGGTCGCGACGGGTTCCATTGTCGCTCGAATCACCCCGCGGTAAAGATCGCCATCCGTTTGCCAGGGATCCCCGCCTCCGTTTCGACCGGAGCGTTGTAGATGGAATCCACGCACGATGAACTTCGATTCAAGTTGCCCCGTTTTCTCCAAGCACTCGAACAGGTAGTCCCGCTCGGTATCAACATCCGCGGCGGTGACGTGAGTGATTTGCCCCGTCGTTCGGCTGAGGCCCACGTGCTCGTCATAGACGGCCGACCCGATCCATTGGGGGCGTCCATCGTCGCTCAACTCGTTGCTCTTCCAAAAACGCACGTGATGTCGATGCCGTGGGCTATCGCCAACCGGTTGCTCAAAAGCAAAGTCTTCCTTGCGTCCATCGAGATACAAACTGCTGACCGGCGCCGCATCATCGGGCCTGGAGAGAACCGTGTCGGCCGCAATCTTGAGGTCGCTCTTGATTCCCAAGGCGGACGCCGCGTACCAGCCCGCAGCGTTCATGATCGATTCAAGTTGCAGCTCGGTGCCGATCAACTCCACGTTCAGCGGATCACCTGGGTGATGATCCCCCGTTTCCGTGATCCGCGGCACGTCATCCAACGCAGGATCCACCCGCGCGACACTCTGCCAGACAAGAGGGGCGACCAGGTACGCCAAAATGCCCCAAATCAATCCCAGGCCAATGAGCAAGTGAATGACTCGGCGGCGGCGAGACAGAGACGACTGAGCCGGAACAGATTCTTCGTTCAATTTCGATGTCTTCCAATGCGATGGGCAAAAAGAGGTTCCGCGTGACACGTGATCAGCGTTGGGCGATTGACCGTCCACTTCACAAGTCCAACTCCGTGGCAAGGCCCGTCAGGTGCCAGCCACATTCCGAATCGTCACCAACGGTCTCGGGGAGGACGCCTGAGACCACTCGATGACGAACGACTTGCAAGCAAACGAGAAAACCGGAAACCCGTTCGCCCGTGCATGTCATTGTTCAGCCTCTTCCGGCGGCGTCAACTCGAGCGCCATTGCCCAATCGCGGTTTTGCCGCGTCCGGATCTCGACGGGACGACCAGGCTCGCAAAGCGAGGGAAGCCCGAACTGGTCGAGGAGCCCCAAACGGAAAATGCAGTTTGCAAAACATTTGTCGGTCTTCGGATTCAATTTTACATCAATGTCGAACGGGGCAAGTCCGTCGCTTCCGATCCAAGTGACGCCGGCCAAGTGGTAGCTGTCACGTGATTGCTGATCGATTTTCAGTTCGATTACCCCATCGGACCACCAATTCGTGAGACTTCCCGTCCGCTCATAGCGAAGACATTCGCCTATGAACCATTCGAGCAGCAACGCGATCTCTTGCTCGCACGTCCGCCCACCGGTCGCGATCGCACTTGGGTCATCGCTCCAGCGTCTCAGGCATTTGGCAAGGCGTGTTTCGATCGGAAGCTCATCGTCGGGAGTAAAGCAGTCGCTAGCGCAGAGATTGTACTCCAGGTGTCAGATCAGTGGACATCACGGGGAAGGGGCAAACGACTTGCAACCAGACGAGAAAACGCGACTCACGTCCTCCGTGGCATCACATGGTTCGTCCGATCCTTTCATCTGTTGACTTGGGGGCAAGGCGACAGTCCGCCACTCCGTTGAAACCGAAGGTTCCCCTCCGTCTCGACGATTTCGGATGCGACATCCACTCGGCAATTGGACGAGGAAGCACATCATTGCAGTTGGGACAACGCATCCCCGGTTCAAAGTTGTCGATCAGTGTACCAACTGTTGAGAAGCAGTCGCGAGCCAGAGCGTCGAGATCGCGAGCTGATACCTTTCTGTGTACGCTTCAACGACTGACTTCGACCAATCGGTCTTATACAGCCGCTGCAACACTCGATACCGGGCCTGTGGCTAGCAGTTACCCAGGCGGGAGTCACACCCGCTAGTCAATCAGACCTTCCAGTCCGCACGTTCACGGCTTCGTTATCCGCTTACCACGCTCAGGTCAGGAGATTGATCGCGATTCGGAATGCACGGCGAAACCTGCGAAACCTGGGGCCACCCACAAACTTTAGCAGCGGCAGTGACCCGCTGTTGCCACAGGAGGACACCTCGGATGCTCATGAGCAACGAATTGCGAGCTTGCACACGAAAGAACCTCGGTATTGGCCGGCAGCGCGCAGCCGTCAACTCAGACGGAATTCTGGGGCAATCGTCGGCTTGGAAAACGGCTGGATCAGTCCGATGACAATCCAAGCGGGTTTTGGTGGGCGCAAAGCCAATGCTGGCCACACCGTATTGCCTCTTTCGCGAGGCTCTCAGGAGTTCCCGCTGCACGCTTGAAGACTCGCCCAAACTTGCACACGACATCGCACCAGCCCGTCGCATCCAAGCCGATTCGGCTCAAGATCGGAGACAAGTGTTCCGGGATCACTCCCACCTTCCCGTCTCGCAACTGCCGGCCAGTCCAGTCGAGCAATTCCAAATACTGAGCCATTGAAACGCTTAAGAATCCCTTGGAGCTCGCCCTGCGACCAGAGCTCTCCAGGCACGGCCCCACCGGATCATCCTGTTCGTTGATCTCAATCGGGCTCATCCAACCACTCTTACGACGCCGCCGACTGCGTTCCCAGTCGTGAGTGTTGGGCCGAGTGCGATCTTCCCGCTCCGCCAGGTCGTCGATCCGATCCTTCGCTCCGGTGTAATCACTGGTTTCCGGCGTTTCAGCGATGGCGGCGCGGATCGGATTGAGGTCCACGTACGCCGCACAAGCCAGCAAACTCGCCTCATCAAGAAGATTTTGCAGCTTGTATCTGCCCTCCCAAAATCGGCCGGTGCACTCATCCTCACGGTTGGCTCGCCGAGCAATATTCTCCGCCGTGCACCGCATCCACCAACTGACATCGGATAGCCGCTGGCGCCGCTCGGCCAGCACCTCAGGTTGATTGACGATCATGTCAATCTCTGGCTTGGACGGAATCTCCGGTGAACCGTCAGGCTTGCGACGATGGGGAAACAAACGCAACCAACGACGGGCAACTTCTTCGTCCGTCCAAGCCGCCACCACGTCGGGACGGCTACGCAGCACGATGTGCAAATGATTGCTGAGCACCGTGTAGGTCAAACAATCGATTCCAAAGACACTTGCGAGGAACTCCAGTCGATCACGAATCCACTGCCGCCGATGTTCAAACGATTGCCCCGTGAACGGGTCATCGCCGCACAAGAATGCTCGTCGGACGCACCGCTGAACAGCATGAAAGACTTGGATTTCTGCGGGATCAGCAACTTCGTAACGAGGTTTGCGAGCCATGAGGTGTCTCCAGCCAGGGGAAGCAATGCAGCAATCCTACGCACGACACCGCAACAGGCAAGTCAAAAAGTGGGTGGCCCCTTCTCACAGTCCCAGCCGATTCTCGGTGTCTCCAGCCAACATGCAGATGGCCGTAAAACTTGATCCCAGGGTTTTCAAAGCACAGCTTGAAGTGATCAGGTAAATTGCTTACTTCCGCAGATTCATCCGCAGCAAGCAACTTAGCGGTAAGGCGGCTATGCTCGATCTCTCGTTTCGCCAGGTCTTCTACCATGCGTTTTCTAGAGTCCACTACCGGCATTTCCTTCGGGATCGGCCGCATCATTGGTTTCCACCCTACCTCTAAATCGTGTATCGCATCGCCACCCAAGTTTCGCACCGAAAGTGAGCTGCCACCAAGGCCAGGGAAGGCCGACCGATCAACGATGAGATTGCATTCTGCTTCGACGATATGAGGGTCACCTAAACGGCTTTTCTGAGATTCCTCGAAGGCTGACTCAGCTAGTGAGACCGCCCTATCAATTCTGCTCTCAACTTCGTGTGTCGACGCCCTGTCAGATGCAACAGTGTAAAAACTGAGGGCAAGGGCGATCCACGCGGGTGCATGTGGCAGCGTCCTGCGAACTAGGCTCTTTTCGGGTGGCGAGTTTGCTTCAGGGTTCATTTGTGGTCCGGTGTAAAAACGAATTACTTGCGTCCATTATTGATAGGCCCAAACGGACCAGCGAAGAGGCGCAGGAAATCGCATTTTCAGTCGGATAACGGCAGGGTTTTGCGGGCGGCGGCGAACGACTTGCAAGCAAACAGAAAAGCGTGCCACCGCCGCTCCGTAACAACCCATGGTTCAAGTAAGCCGCTAGCGCGGCGGTTTCGGTTTGGTGGTGGAACGGGCGCGTGACGGATTGTTGGAAGCAACCTTTCAGGAGGAGCTGT
>NZ_LECT01000048.1 GCF_001027925.1 Rhodopirellula islandica
CACATACCCGATGACACCTGCGTACCTGCTTAATGGTTCTTGGGCAAGGGATGTTTGGCTTCAAAACGCCTGTATTTACAACGCAAACGGCTCCCAGAAGATGTGGGGTACAAAAAGGCACTCTTGCCCGTCAGAGTTGTGGATGTCGGCCAAGAGTGGCCAACCGACAGCAACATCGACAAGCCGGTCAGCGAGGATCCAGCGGAACTGCCCCCCGCCTCGCTGACGCGTCGGGTCACCATGAACGCTCTCCCGAAAGCCAGCTCTGCCCCTGGTCTACGACGCCGTGTTCTCGCGCCAAAACGTCGCGTAAACGACCAACGCGATCGCCGCTGCCATCGCGAACCCTGCCCAGCCATGCAGTTCAACCAAGTCGTGCATCACATCGGTCGACGCGATGGGCAACATGCAGACGAACATCGTGGCGATGGTTGCCACGCCAAAGATCAACAGCGTCCGAAACGCTCCCATCTCAAACGCCGATTCGGAGGCGGGTTGTCGCCGCATCCACAAACGCGTGATCGCATAAACAGGCAGCAACACGACCACGGCTCCACTGGCCATCATGTGGAACCGCAACGTTGCACCACCGAGGTGGCCGCCCCACAAAGTTGGCAGCGCGGTCGCTACCAACGCCGCCGTGGCAATCACCAGAACCAGCAGCGACACGTTTCGAATCAGAGACAACAAAGCAAACGACTCCGGATTTCAATCAAGCAAATTTCAAATCAGAACAACAACCACCACACGCTCCCAGCACCTATTCCGTACGGGAACGAATCGCTGGAATCCAGCTCCCCAAAATCGCCAGCAACAACACGATCAGCGACGTCGCCGTCAAAACCTTGAACATCGCACGACCGCCAAACAATTGATTCCATTCCAATCGCGTCGCTTCATCCAGTCCTTGGATGCTGGCCATGCTGATCGGCTCCGCGGTCACCGGAGCGGGCCCCTTGGGTGTCACCGTGGATGTGAACACCACCCCATCGTCTGAGTGACATTCCAAACAACCGGTCGCACCCAAGGCCCAACCCGCAGGCCGAACGTTGTGAGCCATCGGCCACTGAACCATCCCCACCGCGTCTTGGTTCTCCACCTCCACCTCGGCCAGCGAACCGCCCTCTTCGCCGCGAACGAAAACCAATCCGGTCGACACATACACCGCTTGCCCGACGTCCATCGTTTTCTCGATCGCCGCCAGTGCTTCAGCAACTTTCTCGTCAAAGACTTCGCGGCCTTCCTCCGACAACTCGGCGATGAAGTCCTTGCGCACTCGAAGAGCCCGACGCGTGTTGGTGTAAACCTCCTCCGGCGGAAGCGGCGTCACCTTTCCATCGACCAACTTCCCCCAGTACGCAGGCCACATCGCACGGTGCGGCGTGACCAAACCTGTGCCGGCGGCCTTGGCGAACACGGGCCCTTGAATCGAGGGCAGTTCCGATCCGCTGCGATGCCCCTTCTCGCCCAACCCGTGAGCCAGCGAAGTCATCAAGCCCGCGGCGGCTTCGCCTGGGATCGGACCGCTGTGGCACGCCGTGCAGCTCAGTTTTTCAAAGTGGACTGGCGGCAATCCTTCGTGCTTGGGAAACGGCGAACCAAGCCGGCCAGCCCGGAAGGCAACTTCCGTCAGCGACAGTGGATCGCCGTCTTCGCTGTGTTCATCCGACACGCCCAAGTGGCAACCACGGCAACTCAACGTCGTCGCGGAAATCCCGGCGGGATGCTGTTCCCCTTCAAAACCACGAACGGTTTGGTGATCGATGCCGTTGCGATGGCAATCGACACAGTTCATCCCCGCCCGCAGGTGAACGTCTTGATCATGGTTCCAGCGAGCGTCGATGCCGGCGTCGGAAACCGTTCGCTGGCTGTGGCACTGATAGCAGGAGTTGTTCTCGGGCATGCGGACCAAGTCGAAGAACACCGTCCCATCGACGCCAAACCGTCGATCATCGTACGCAACCTTGGGAAGCTTGGCTTGCACCTTCTCGTCTTCCAGATCGACGCCGGCCTTCATGCGCGACACCGATCCCGTCACCTCACCGATCCGCAAGGCAGCGGTGGGCGCCCAAGCAAAGTTTTCCGCTTCGATCGTTTCACGCCTTCGTTCGAAGTCATACGCGCCGGACTTGGCGTGACAAGCCATGCAGTCAATCTCCAGCGATCCGGTCAGCGGCCACCGAGTCGGCTCGGCGCCTTCCGCGTCGAGTGCTTTTGCTTTCGGGTCCCAGTCCGCTGCCAGGCCTCCGCCAGGAATCCGAGCCCCAAACTGCTGTGTCATTTCATGCGTTGTGATCCCAATCTCAGTCGGACTGAATCGCCCTGCCCAATCGCGATAGGAAAGCGGCAACTGCGTTCCAGTCCGCGCGTCCGTCCAGATCCACGGCTCACCCGGACGCCCGTCCGAAGTCACCTGATCGGTCGTTGACTCAACCGAGTCCCCCTGCCCGTCCGCATCCGCCGGTGCCGCCCCCTCCGGCTCAGCGGTCGTGTCGTCTTCTCCAGCATCGCCAGCGACATTTTGTTTCTGGCGTTGGCGTTCCACTTCACTGGCGAAGGCGTTGAAGTGCCAACCGTGAGCGATCGTCTCGAAGTCGTGGCAGCGACCGCAGGTTTTTTCGACCGAATACGGCTCAGTGGAATCCGACGAGATCTTGCGATTGTTCCGGTCGTAGAGATCGATGTGGTGCAAGAACCGCTTGTCACTGTCGCTGTGCGCGTACTTGCTCGTCCCCGCCGCCTCGACCGATGGCGCAAGCGATGCGACCGTCGCCAACGCAACGAACGCCCAAGCCCCAACACGCAGGCAACCGCGATTCAATCGACTCACATTCAACCCCAAACAAAATCGCGTGAAAAAGCCCCACGCACGGAACAACACAACTTGGGCGAACCCACCCCCGCGGTCGCAGAAACTGCGACGGCAAACACCGCGGACAACAAAATGCGACACCCAGAGAACGTGGGCGAGCCCGGCACACCGAGCCCGAGAAGATAGCAAATGAAAGTCGATCTGTCCGGCTTGCCACCGCCGACAAATCTCGGCATACTGTCGCACGTCGAGGCAGCCAGCACTGATTGGCCACCCGACATCTTTCCAACGCATCCGTAGCTCAATTGGATAGAGCATCGGTCTTCGGAACCGAGGGTTGGGGGTTCGAATCCCTCCGGGTGTACTCTGAATCGCTGAATTGCGGGTTTTCTTGCAATTTGCCACGCCCGGTGTTTCTGGGGTGGAGTCGAAGAGACAAAGCGGATCAAAATCTTCGTTGCGGCCCTGTGTAGCGTTCACCACGAGTGAACCAGGGAACGCAGGTCCAGCCAAGCCATTGACGCATGTGCGTTGGATGCGTCAACCGGTTGTAGAACAGTCGCATGGCTCTGATAGATGCTACATGTCCGAAATGTGGGGGCCAAAATCGTCACCGCAGCAATGCTGCGGGCTTGGCCGTCACGTGTCAACATTGCGGCCTAAAGTACATCGCTCCCGAAAAACGTTCCGGTTGCCTTCCTGGATGCGGGGGCCTGGTCTTCGTTGTCGTGATCGGAGTCTTCCTGCTGGCAATCATCGCGGATGGATGTCCAGGTCAGGGGCACAATCGTCGCACGGCGGTCCCGCCACCGACACCGCAGACAACGGCTCGGAGCGACCTGACTGCCTGGGTACGCCAACCGTGCAACGTCCACAGTGCTCCCGACGACAAAGCCGATGTCGTTGGATACCTGACGGTTCCTACCGCCATCTCTGTGACTGACATCGGAGGAGGTTGGCTCAAGTTGAATGATGGGCCGGCACGCAACCTGAAAACCAATGCTCTTCTAACCGACGAAGAGAAGAATACAGAACTCTACGTGTGGAAAAGTTTTGTGTCCGATGAAGATCCAGCAGAATGGCTACCAGCTGATTGGGAATACAAAGAGCCAGCGATCAAACTGCCGACGCCGGTTGTTGAGGAACAGCAGACGGTATCCATGCAGTCACCCGATTGATCAGATGCCCTTTAACACCGGCCGATCCTGAATTCCCCGCTGCCTGTCGATGCGTTCTTGCTGTTTTTTTGCTCGCTCAATCCTTTCTTTTAGCCGCTTTACTCGCTCCTCAGACTCCAGTCGCGACTGCTCCCAATTCCTTGGCTTTATCTTGAGTGTTCTTCGCCACTCTGGAACAACCAGCCTTGGCAGCACGATCTCGGACTGAGGCTCGAGAGTCTCAAGTGCTGCTGAATCAATCCATTGGGTTGGTCCAAGCTGCATCGGGTGCAAGCTTGGGTGGGCGGGCAGACTACAGACAAGGCTGATCAAGAGCAGTTTGGGCAACATGACGATTCCATTCCGTTGAAGCACAGCAAAGACGGCACCTGCTAACCGTATCGAGTTCGCATATTTTGCGGAACAGCGGGTTGGCAGATGCCGCCATCCAATCGAACCGGGAACCCTGCCGGGAATTCCTCGCCAGACAGAAGGGCAAAGTTCAAAAGAGGCCAAGCCAAAAACGAGAAAACGCAGGAAAACGCGGCATAAATCGCTTTGGAACCATGCCAAAAACGGGCGGTCTACGACGTTCGAATTGTGTCGCCCCGATTTTTTCGTGATGCTGCACGGCAATCCCAGTTGGCAGTGATACGGGGACGGTCGCTTCAAACCGAAACAGCCGTTGCCCCAGCAACCGCGATATCAAGAACTCTTAAAAAACTGGTTCTTCGAGGAATTTAGTGGCCAGAGACGACGGGGTTGAGACCGAGCTTGCCGCAATAGAAGAGGATTCTCAAACGGTAGTTCTTGAACGAACGAAAGCCTCGTGCGGCGGATTTGATCGACTGGATCTTGCTATTGAATCCTTCTGAAAGAGCGTTCGTGACGTAGTGATTGAAGTAGCTCATCAGGCCTGGAAGGTGTCCCCTGAGCATTCTCGCGACCTTCTTGATCGGTTCCAAGCGATTACGCATCGCCCAACGGTACCAGCCATCAAAGAATCGCTGCCCAGCAGCCTGGCCGTTGCAGTCCCAGAAGTGTCGAAAGTTCTCCTTCAGGGCCCAGGCTCGTCCCGTGCGAAGGTCGCTCTTTTGCAGGATCTGAAGATTGATTCGCTGATCCTCACTCAGGTTCTCTTCATTGTAGAGAAGCATCTGGCGAAGCCCTGTCAGACGTTCGTCGCCCTCGCCTTTGAGTTCTCGCTGTTCTTGAAGACGCACCTTGTCGACCGCTTCGCCGAGATACTTGCTGACGTGAAATTTATCATGGACGATCTCTGCGTTGGGGGCGTTCTTTTTTCCGCTAGTCATGAACGCCGGCCACATGTCCATCGAGGCTGATTCGACTTCATTTCGCTGGCTTTCGTTGAGTGTTTGCCAGAGTTCGTCCGCCGCGGCGATGGTACGGTCTTTCGAGACATCGAGAACACGGCGATGATCAATGTCCGTCATCACGGAGACATAATCGTGCCCTTTTCCAAGACTCTTTTCATCCATCCCGACATGGTGAACCGAGTCCAGAGAACGCCGATCCAGTCCCCTTTGCACCGCACGTTCGATCAGGCAATGAACGCTATCCCAACTCAACCTGAGAAGCTCAGCGGCGCGGGAGACATTGGCCGCCGCTTGCAGAACACGGATGGCGAAAGACTCAAACATCAGCGTGAACCGAGAGTGCTTGCCGGCCCAAGGAACCGAGATGGTCTTGACTCCGCAGGTGGGGCACTTGCTTCGCGGAACCGCTGCTCGAATCTCGGTCGCGAATTGCATCGTATCCAGATGACGCCATCTTCGCTTCGGAGCTGTATCGCTTCGTGAGCAAGATGCAGAGCATTCAGGGCAGCAAAGCTTGCCACCCGAATGTTCCAGGTCGATGATGACTTGGTTGGCCGAGAGTTCGAGCTCGACGCCGACGACTTTCCAATCGTCACTGAGCCCAAGAAGTAGTCGGTAGTGCTGGTTCAGATCGTTCATCCCAACAAAGTACAGAATCAACACGCTCCACGCGATCAGCCACTAAATTCCCCGAAGAACCCATTTGGTGACACGACGCGCCATCGCTGAGGGATTGGTGACTTCCACATCCCAGGCCCCTTCAGTTTCGTTTGCCACGGCTTGGAATACTGGTCGCTGCTGTTCATCGGCTTGCGTCACTAGGTAGTTCGTTAAGAGGCTAACCGGAATCCCTAGCAGCACCGTGAGCAGGCCTGCAGCGATCGTGATGGCTGCTCCAAAAAACGCGACCCACCAAGCTGTGCGGCTTGCATCATCCATCTGAAATCTACTTGAGGAACCTAGAATAGAGTTGTCTGAGCAAATCCCGATATCGGCTAAGCAAAATTCGAAATAGAGCGATCTCGGAACAAAAAACAGAGAACCATCAATCACCGACATTGGGTAGGTTGTCGCCGTCGCATGCAGTTCTGGTCTACAGCTTGTGGTGACCGAGCAGCAGCGAGCGAGTTTGCACGAAGAAATGGCGTCCTGTCTAGCTCGTACACTTCTACCTCTACCAGGAAGTCGAAGATGCTCGCCATTTGTCACTGACTGGCTCGGGCTCTGATCCTTCATCACTGTCCCCCAGGTCCACCGTTGGGTTCGCGAAAGACATCTGAATCCCACCCGATTCATGCGGGCGAACGAGGCACACCGCAGTGGATAATTTCCCCTGAAGAGTAGCGATCCAAGTGTAAATTATTTTCGCCTTGAAGGCTGATTCCCTCTGGACCACGCTGGAGCGACCAGACTCCCTCGGGATTGTTGCTGCATCCAATAATCCAAGGGTCTCGGAGATTGCCCCACCAGCAAGATCGGGGATTGCACAAAGGTCTTCAGCTAGTCGGTTGTCATCGAACTTGCCAGCTATTCCTACACAGACTTCCCCAAGACCGAACGGGCACATTCGAGTTAGCATCGAGTCAATGACGTTGACTGCGTGAGTCGTTTGCTCATCATTGGCAACGATCGCATCATCATCGGTTAGCCACATCACGTCCTGCCCAACGGCGCCAAGACCGCTAACCAGCAAGGCACCGAACGTAGCTATACGAATCAGCTTTGCATGAACAAGTTCTGTTGAAGGTGTTTCAAACGGAAACTGATATCCCAGATCAGTCTTCTCAATATCCTTGTCGATCGCCACAGAAAGGAGGATGCCATTGATATCCGAAGTCGCAGACAAGAAGGGCACGAGCGCGCGTTGTCTCGATGCGTCATGTAGCTTCTTAAACGCATGCCGTCTTCCATCAGCGAGGTGTTGGTCCCGTATGGCAGTGCGATCCGCATCCCAGTTGCCCATGCAGTCAGACATTCCACAGAGAAGCAAGCTGACTACTTGATACTTTGCGTCAGAGTGCTCACCCGAGTAATCTCCCGCCAAAACGAGCTGCTGTTCACCACTCAAGTCTGGAAACCGGATCTCCCCTCGCTCCTCTCCTTCACGCATCAAGGCACCGAACTGCAACTGCAACGCATCTGTAGCGTCCGCAGGGACATTCCATCTGGACATCCTGTTTGTCTCGTATTTTGAGTAAACGCAATGCAACCGTTGATGTTGCCGGATAAGAGTCCAGATTAGCATATCGGTTTTCGGGCCGGCCCCCGGCTATCCGGCGTCCCGTGAGTGCCCTGATCAGCGCCACCAGCTGGCTCTTGTTGCTGCCGTACAGATCCCGGAGCAACTCGTGTCCAGCCTCCCGTCCAGCTTCGGGGCTACGTCGCTCGTGCTTTGCATGCAAGATACATGGATCGTGACTGGCCTCACACATGTGGCCTTTCACGAGCATTCGATTCTGGTCATCCTCCTAGCTCGACGGAATCACCTGAATCTCCGACGGATAGATGTCGTGGGGAAGGATGGAGACAAAGCCCTTTGACACCGTGTAAGCAGGTCGGCAGGAATGATCGGGCATAATCTTGTGAGCCGTTTGGGCGTTAGGCTGGGCTGCGAAATGTTTGATGTTGGCGTTCGGATAGCGAATGCAATTTTTCTTCCGGCTCGCTGTCTTTCTTCATCCCGGTAGGGATGTCAGATGGTAGCCGGGGGTTGCTGCGTAGCAGCGTACCCCCGGAAACCGAGCGTCCCCAAAAACACTCTCCATCCCGCCGTGGCCATCGGCCACGGCGGGATGGAGAGTGGCGGCGTGGGCTACAGGTCCGTCGGTGGCGCGATCGCTTACCGACGGCTACCATCTGACATCCCTACCGGGATGAAAACTTGCGCAAACGAATGCGTTCCGTCACACCAAATATTTCGCAGCCCAGCGTCAGCCCCGGTTTTGCGTGGGAACCGTGGCGAACGCCAAACGGCTCACTTGCCCGATGACACCTGCGTAACTGCTTCGTTTCCAATGAACCCTGAAACGTCATTCCTCGTGTTGAGGTCTCGGATCAGAAGGAGTTGAAACGAAAGAGTCCAAGCAAAGCTCGCAAACCGAAGCCTTCGGTGGGTAACAGCTCAGGGGATCGTCAAAGGCCAGGAGGGTCGGCAGAACTCTTGCCGGGTCCGTGAGTCCCCGGTTTGCGTCGACTCACTGAGTGTCCCTCTTGGGATAGCGGCCAACCAGCGAACGGGGTCGGGTCTGAACTCTTGGCGAGTCCAGCGACGGGATTTCCGATCGCGATCGAACTTGTCCGCTTTGATCCATTACTTCGCTGGATAGATGACCTTCCAGTCCTGCTTCATGTCCACCACCGTCCAGCCTTTCTGCTCGGCATCATCGAGGGCTTTGTCGAGTTGGCCGATGTGCGATTCGCGATCGTATGCCCATTCTCGGTCCGCGTCGGTGTGATGCACGATCAAACCGAAACTCGGTGAACGACCGATCGTTGTGTACTGAAGCATCGCCCAGTCGCCGTCGGAGTTGCCGGCCGCGAAAATGGGCCGACGGCCGATGTGCGTATGGATGCCAATTGGCTTGCCTTCTTTGTCGTCGATGAAGTCAATTTCGGGCAAGCGAACGATCACCGGTTTGCCATCGCGAACCTCATATCGCGACTGGATGCTGCTGCCGACAACCTGTTCCGGCGGGATGCCGTAGGTCGCTTCCGTCCATGGCCGCATGAACTCGATGCCGCCGCCCGAAACGATGAAGGTTTTGAAATCGTTGGCTCGCAAGTACGCGAGCAATTCCAACATCGGCTGATAAACCATTTCCTTGTACAGACGCCCGGTCTGGGGATGCTTCGCGGTGGAGATCCACTCGGTGACAATCTGCTCAAACTCGTCCGCCGTCATGCCCGCGTGCGTGGCGGCAACGATCTCGATCAATGACTTTTTGCCACCAGCCATGACCGCTTTCAGGTCACCTTCCAACACACCCTGAAACGGTTGTTTGGTATTCCACTCGGGGTGATCCGGTGCCATTGCTTTGACCCGGTCGAGTGCGAACGCAAGTTGGAAGTAGTACGGCTGTTCGCTCCACAGCGTGCCGTCGTTGTCAAACGTCGCGACCCGTTCATCCGCGGGGACGAAGTCTGGCGAACCTGGTTGGGTGACCTTCTCGACGAAAGCCACAATCGACTGCTTGGTTGCTGTCTCGTTCCACGAGGGAAGTGGATCGTCCGCCGCCGCGGTCAGCGAACCGGTCAGCATTGCCGCGCCAGACGCGACGAGGAAGGCACAGAAGTTGAGTCTCATGATTTCGTTTTCAGTAAGAGAAGAGTCGAGATGAGCGAAACGTTACGAAAGAGGAGTGCGCATGAAAAAAGGCGTGGCGAGAATTCATCCCCGCCACGCCTCGCAAAAGTGATCAGTCTTGCAGCTCTTTCAAATCGATGCCTTTCTTCTTCAGCAGCGATTTGATTTCGTCGACCTTGCGGAACCGCTCGATCGTCATGGGGCCGGTGTACGTTTCACTTTGAAGCTTACGCGGTGGATTTTTCTCATAGGTTTGCATCAACTCGCTGGTCGCTTTGTTGAACAGAACCATCGTCCAGGTTTTTTCGGTGAAGCTGTTCATGAACAAGTCATAACGCTCCTGGGGGTCTTGCCATAGATCATAGACCGCGGGGACGGTGGCTGCATACTTCTGCGGTCCACGCCATCCCAATTCGGCCCCGGGGGCGTCGCTGCCGGCCTGGGCACCGTTGTCACCACGTTGGTTGAAGACGGCCTTCCATTTGCCGAAACGAATCGCATCGGGTGAGAGGTCCGATTCGGTGAAGTAGTACCACTTGTTGCGAGTCCACTCGTCTGCCTTGCCGGTCAGAAGCGGTGTCATGTCCTGGCTATCGAAGACGATCGGTTCGCCTTCGCGGTCTTGTTTGGGCAGTTCAATTCCAGCGACCGAAGCGAACGTGGCGAGCATATCGAGGCCACCGACGATTTCGTGCGAGTCCGTGTCAGGTTTGATCTTGCCAGGCCACCAAGCGATCGCCGGGACACGGTGTCCGCCTTCGCGAGCGGTTCCTTTGCTGCCGCGAAATGGTGTGTATCCAGCGTCGGGGTGCACGTCTTGCCACGCACCATTGTCGACGGTGTAGAACACCAACGTGTTGTCATCGATGCCGAGTTCACGGATCTTGTCCATGATCTTGCCGATGTTGTCGTCCAGCTCAACGACGCAGTCACCGTACTTGCTCTTGGCAGGCGACTTCAGTTCGTAGCCTTCGGCGGGAAGGTTCGGTTGGTGGTTCTTGGCGAAGTTGATGCTCATCAGGAACGGCTTGTCTTCCTTGGCAAACTTCTCGAGATACTCGATCGATGCCTTCGTGGTCATCACATCGATTTCGGCAATGTTGTCGTCGGTGACCTTGGCCACTTCGCGAGCTGGTTTGCCGGCTTCGCCGTCGAGGATCCCAGTGGTGATCTTTGCGAACGCTTCGCGAAGCTCCGGTTCCATCGATGGGTTGAACGATTCCAGCGGGTACGTGTAGGCGTTCAGGTGATACAGGAATGCGTTCCGCATCACGTCAAAACCGTGAGCGGTTGGCATCGCGTAGTCGTCTTCACCCAAGTGCCACTTGCCGGCGAAGAAGGTGTTGTAGCCGGCCTTCTTCAGGATCGATGCGTAGGTCCATTCCGCGGCCGGCAAACCACCGCCTTGGCCTTGGAAGGCGACCGTCGTCATGCCGCTGCGGTTCGGGTAGCGACCCGTGATCATCGCGGCTCGGCCAGCCGTGCAACTCGCTTGGCCGTAGAACGACCAGAACTGCATGCCTTCATCGGCCAACCGGTCCAAGTTGGGCGTTGGCATCCCGCGGCCGGCACCTCCGCCATAGCAACCGAGGTCGCCGTACCCGGTGTCGTCTGAAATCAGCACGACAATGTTGGGTTGGTCAGCGGCTCGAACCGTTGTCACGGTTGCCACCAATCCGAAAAGAGCGAGTAGCGCCGCCTGAGTCAACGCCATCGTGTTTTTACCTTTAGACACTCCAGTTCTCCCGAACAGTCAATTAAGAAAAGTTTCGTTCCTTCAGTGAGATCAACCGGTTCCGTCCGGCAATGTATGGTGGTCACGCACGCTCAATCGCGTTGTGAATGGAATCGAGAAGCACTTCGGCATCGATCGGTTTGCGGAGCACGTCAAACGCCCCCGCCTGCATCGCCGCATGTCGCGACAAGTGATCTTCTTGGGAAGTCAGGAAAACCGTTGGAATGAACCGCTCGCCATCGAGCAGCATCTGTTGCAACTGCAACCCCGTTGTCCCGCCGAGTCGCATGTCCAATAGCAAGCAATCTGGTTTTTCTGAACTCGCCGCGTCCAAGAATTCATCCGCCGACGCAAACGTTTCCACGCTGTAACCACTCGTTTGCAACAAACGGCGCAAGGCAGTGCGGATTGACTCATCGTTGTCAATCACGGCAATGGTCGCGCGATGTTGCATCGATTGGTAAGTCCGCCCCGGATCATTCGGCCGATCACAAGACCGCGTCCGTCAAGGAAGCGTTCCGAACCGGATAGAACTACGACGGTGAATACGGTAGCGACACTTACCTGCCGGCAATATCATCCTTTGGGATGATTCGCATCATCCTTTCGATGAGGCCTGCGTTGACTTCTCGACCATCCGAGCCAACTCGGCGATCGAAGAGGCTGCCATCTTTTCCATGACGTTTCGACGATGGCTTTTGACCGTCGGCTGAGAGATAACGAGGCGGCTGGCGATCTGTTTATTGGGCAATCCTTCAACGACCAATGTCAAGACTTCGCGTTCACGTGGTGTCAATGATTCCAGGCGTGTTCGGATTCGCCCCAGTTCGCCGTTGCCACGTCGTGCCAAGATGTTTTGGTCGATCGCCTGTCCCACCGCGTCGAGCAATTTTTGATCGTCGACGGGTTTGGGCAAAAAATCAGTGGCACCCGCCTTCATCGCCCGGACAGACATCGGAATGTCACCGTGGGCGCTCATGAAAACGATCGGCAGGTCCTCTTGGGTCTCCTTCAAACGTTCTTGCATGTCCAACCCGCTCAGTCCCGGCATGCGGACGTCGAGCAACAAGCAACCGGCGACGTCAGCACGCTGGTGATCGAGAAAATCACGAGCCGAGCCGAACAGTTCCACGCGCAGCCCGACTGACTTCAGCAAACGTGCCTTGGCAGTTCGGACGGACTCATCGTCGTCAACGATGTAAACGGTGGCGTGGGGGTCGGACATGCCGCCATCTTAATCGTCACGCGTCGGCTCGCGAACACCCTCGGGATGCGACCGTTTGACGAGTCGCATCGGTTGAAAATCCATTGGCTGCCGATGCGAGTGCACATCGGTGCATCAGTCTGTTGTGTTGCAAACGCCCGGCAGTTGGACGTGAAAGGTGACCCCCCGCGTCGGGTTCTGCGTGACCCAAATCCGACCCTGATGCGATTCCACGATGGACTGGCTGATCGACAACCCCATGCCGATCCCTCCGGTCCGCGTTGTGAAGAATGGATGAAAAACCTGCTGCAACGATTCGTCATCAAGCCCAATCCCTTGGTCGCACACGCGGAGGGTAACCGATCCGCCCTCGACGCTCGTCCGCACGGTCACCTGCTTGGCGTCCGGTGGCGTTCCCGTCATCGCTTGGGCTGCGTTGATCAATAGATTGAGGATCAATTGCTGCAGCCCGACCTTGTCTCCTTCGACGCGTGGCAGTCCGTTGTCGAGGTCCTGTTTGATTGTGATGCCGCGGCTGATTGAGTCCGGGGCGACCAGCTCGAGCACGTCCTGAACGATCTCATTCAGATCGACGAGTTCACGAGTGGGGTGTTCTTTTTTGGCGAGCGAACGGACATGGTTCAGAATGCCGGCGGCACGATTCCCGTCCCCTGCGATGTCCTTCAGAGCCGCGGCGACTTCGTCGGTATCAGGCGGTGTCTGTTGCAGCAGTCGGATTGCGGCTTGCGCGTTGCTGACGATCGCGGACAAGGGTTGGTTCACCTCATGAGCGATGGACGTGGACAGTTCGCCGACGGTCGCAACGCGATTCACCCTCGCCAATTCATCTCGCTGTCGGCGGCTGGTCTCTTGGCTGGCCAACTGCAACTGTTCCGCTTTGCGCCGACGACGGATTTGAATCAACAACACTGCGATCAGTGCTGCCTGCAGCAAGATCAACGTGATCGCCGCGAGGATCCGTCCGGGGTAACGCTCCCACGCGGTCAACTCACGAAACGCAACGACGCTGCCCTCGGGAACACGCGATTGGTTCAGCCCCCAGTGTCGCAGTTGACGCCAATCGAGATGGTTCAGAGCGGGCGTCTGCGAAACGTCTGGCACTGCCTCTTGGTTCCCATCCAAAATCTGCAACGCTAGCTTCGCAGTGCTGTTCGCCAAACCCTCGAACGTCGCAAAGTGGCCACCAACAATCCCTCGTCCGTGATACGTGTTGTAAATGCCGTACAGAGGCGAAGGAGAAACCGCCGACAATTGTTCGACAACGTCAGGCGAAAAGAAATGCTCTCCCTCGCCGTCTTGCATGCAAAGCAGAAACAGAACGATGGCATCACGAGGCAACACCTGGACACGGCGGATCAACTCGTCCATCGGCAAACCACTCAGATACGTCACCTCGAATCGTTGATCGTATCCCGATTCTCGCAATTGCTCGGCCGTGGAGACCTGCCAATTCAGGTCCAATTGAGAAGCACCGGTGATGACAAACAATTGCTTTGCCTTTGGCTGCAACCCGATCGCCAGATCCAACGTGGGCATCAATTCCAAACGGATCGGAATGCCGGGGATCTCATTCAAACGAGGATCGCTCGCAATCCGCTCCTGCCCCACGCACGTGGAAATCAGAGGCACGTCGGCAAACAACGAATCGCGACTCTCGACCAAAAAGTCCAACGCTTCTGAGCCGCCCGCGACGACGAGATCAACCTTTCGGTCCGCGTACTTCTCCTTGAGCAGCGAGCGTGTCCGTTCCAGGTTTTCCTTGCCCGGGAAACGTGCGATATCCAGATACTCGTTGTAGACGTCCACGCGATACTGACCGCTGACCTGAAGCCTGTCTCGCAGCACCCGATCAACGATCTCGTTCGCAGGCAGAACGTCGCCGTAAGAGTAGACGACGATGACGTTCCGCGTCTTCGCATCGTCCGCTTCGCTCGCGATAGCCGGAACGAATTGGTAGAACGCCAACGCCAACGCGGTCAGCGCTAACGCGTTTCGATCGCGACAACCAATCCGAGTTCTCAATCCAAACATGCAATCAAATCGAAACAAACGTGTTCAACTCCGTCGTCATCCGAGGCAAAATGCTTCCCAAGAAAACCAGTTGCGAAGCAGGTTGGCAGGAATGATCGAGCACAACCAGGTGAGCCGTTTGGGCGTTGGCCCCGGTTGTATGTGGGAGAAACAACGCTCGCCACAACCTTTTCCATGCCGAACGACTCCTGCCGACCGGCTTCAGCTTAGTTCCTAGCGGTCTGTCAGGATTTGTTTTTAGGGTAGTGGACGAGGCCACGAGTCCTGAACTGGCGTCAAATCCAAGGACTCGTGGCCTCGTCCACTACGATCAACCCTCACTTTTGGCTGTGACAGACCTCTAGTCGGCCAACAAGTCAATCGTCGTCCCGTCAGCGGTGGTGGCATCCATTCTGCTGTAGTCCCAGCTTCCATCGGCTTTGGTTCCGATCACATGAACCGTCGCTGATCCGTTTGGTCCGCTCACCGAATAGTTCAAATTCGCGTCGCCGTCATCATTCTTGAGTTGGATGTTTCCTTGGACCAGTGCCGAAGGCTCGATCGGTTCTCCGATCACGGACTGCAATTCCACCTTGGATTGGGCTTTGGTGAGAGATTCGGTGTACGGTTCACTCGATTTGATCATCGCGAAGACACCGAAGACCCCGGTTCCAATCAAGCCGCCGCAAACCAACAAGGCGACCAGGCAACCTCCACCCAAGCCAAGCAGGATACAGCCTGTGTTGGACCTCTTGGGTTCGGTGTACGCAGGTTGGGGTTGGAAAGGATCGGAGACTGGCGTTTGAGACATCGGTCGACTGCAAAGAGGACGAGGATACGGGCTGGCAGAATGATAGGTTGATCCATTGTCCCATCGGGGCGCGCAAAAGCAAAAGGAACGACGACCTTCCCTCCACCAACCCGAACCAGTCCCGAAGGGGAGACGCAACCACCCGGCCGGACATTAAAAAGGGGACGGGGGTCAATTAACTTGATGCGTCGCTTTTGCCCCCGTCCCCTTTTCATGGTCGCTTGAAGTTGTTCGGCAAGGTTTGTTTTGATCGAACTCTCAACCGATCGATGCGACATCCATCCTACGATCGCAATCACAATGGCGGTCAGCACTGGCCCAAGCCACATCCGCTTCGGCGTGAGCAGATTGGTGGTCAGCGCCGCCCCGGTCAGCGATCGCAACCTCGAAATACGGGACTGGTTTGCAGAGGAATCTTGGCTCATAAGGGAATCACGGTTGTCAAAACAAAAAGGAATAAATCAGAACCAGTGTTAGCAGGATCGGATAGACAAACCGCGATCGCGGTCGATCCGTTCGGCTACGATCCCCACGGAAACAACTTGTTATCCAACTTGGACAGTTGTTGTTTTAAAATCTCCAGCACCTCACTTGTTGAGCTTTCACCTACCGCAGCCAATTCATCGGTGCGCTCGAATTCGGATAGATCAAACGCTGTGACATCAGGTTCAATGATAAAATCGGCAGGCTGAACTCCGACGGAGTTCATGTTGAAGTTTTGCACCATGCTGGCTCGCATCAGCACGTTCAAGACCGAAAGCGAAGTCCGTGTCTTGCCCGGTTGATCAGCACAAATCCCAGCGAACTCAGCTTCTAACTTCGCCGTTACGCTTGAGGCGATCACAAAATTGCATCCTTTATCGACCAAGACGTCTGCCGGAATGTTGTTGACGATACCGCCATCGATCAAGGCCTCGCCATCGCCCACGATTGGCACCGAAAAACCCGGAATGTTGATGCTTTCGAGGATACATCGTACCGCATCGCCCACTTCTCGGACGACCGGCCTACCGCGAACCAAATCGACGGTCACGGTACAAATCGGAAGCGGCAATTGTTCCAGCCGCGTGTCGCCGAGATACTTGCGCAGCATGGGAGCGAATTGGCCTCTTCTGTATTTGACTAACAAGTACCAATAACTACCGCCTGGCAAACATCGAAAGTACCACGGCAGACGCAGGTCTTTCTTGAAACTTTCGATGGTGTAGTCGACGCTCATGCCAGACGAGTAGAGGACACCTGTCATTGCACCGGCGCTTGTGCCCGCCATCATGTCGACATAGATGCCGTTGTCTTCAAGCACTTTCAATACGCCCAGATGAGCCATGCCACGGGCGGCTCCACCGCCAAGAGCGATTCCGATTTGAATCCCGCGAAGATGGTGAACGATCCGTTCCACTCCCGATGGAAGTAGTCCTCCCTGATTCGGTGCTGCTTTCGCAAATGAGATTTTGAAATCGCGTTCAACGAGATCGGCGACTTCGGGGAAATAGGGCGGAATCGTCGTGTCGTCGTCGAGCAACCAAACCAAGCAGATTTTTTCACGCCAACCGGCGACCAGCGATTGCAATGACTTGATAATTTTCAGCGCGGCGTGAGCGTCACTGGGTTGGACACACCACAACACGCGGTCCGCGACGCTCATCAAGCGAACCAGTTGTAATTGCTCATGTTGGGCATCCAGGTCGATAAAGATGCGACCGATATCCGACCACTCATCCAGCTGCGTTTGACGCTCGTGTTCGCCAATCAATTTCCCATCAACAAACAGCAAGCGAAACGGAACGTCTTCGACGGGATGCCATTCCGGGTCATCGCCCAAGACACACAGCGTTTCATCCAACTGTTTGAGTCGCTTTAGTAACGCGGGCGTTAGCTGACGACAGGCGGGAGATTGATGAACGATGCTCACCCGCTTGGGTTGCGGTTTGGTTCGGTCCACCATCACGATCTGACGAGCGATGTTGCCAGCCAGCCGATAGAGGTTCATCTGCAGGTCAGTGTGTGTGCTCGCGAGTTTCGCAAGTGCTGCAATGCCTAGCCGGATTCCTGTGGTTGGCTCGGTCGCGACCACATTGGTGCTTGCTTGGTCGGGCTGTGCGATCGAAAGCAAGCCGAACGCAGTACCTCGGGTCAATTCGCGTTCGAGGACGCAGTTTCCGAACCGATCCATGACGGAGGCAAGCAGGCGTCCATCGACGACAAAGAAAACGGAGGTCAATGTCTGATCGGCGAGATGAACGATGTCACCTTCTTTCAAATGGACATACTCGCCCACCGCCGCAATGTCAGCGATGGCTGAATCACTTAAACGCTGGCACCAGGGCAATCGCTTCAGTTCGACAATGATCCGTTCATCGAACGCTCCCTCGCTATCGTTCTGCATTCATGATTCCCCTGGTTACTTTCGCGTGGATACCTGCAAGACAAATTCGCCAAACACGCTAGCTTCCGCGTCGGTATCAGCAGTCGGCACCTTCTTGCGAATGCAAGTCCCGAAATTCGTTGCTCGCGTATTTCCTGTTTCGATCTCGGTGTCTTTTCGTGACCGCGGCTTCCATCCGCAGTAGGTTCGGAACTCGCTGCGGTTAGAAGCCACAGCCACGTTAGTACTTCGAACTGCCTATCGCACTTGCTCAATCATGCTCATCGGGAACGTTTGGTCGAAGTAGGCTTGCTCGGGGCCATAGAGCCTCAGGTAGACGAAGAAGGACTGGCCTATGTTGGTCTGGACCCAATTCACTTCTTTGCCCTCGGGCGCCGTTGGACCGAAGTGCAGATCCACCGATCCGTCGTCGTTCTTGATCAGACCTTCCGTGCGGGAAGAACGGTCCGACCGTTTGATTTCGTTGCGGATGATCAATCGATTCTCGATGTCATAGACGGTCACCGACCAGAAGTTGGCTGCCGGAGGATTGGGGCCGACGTGGAGCTTGTAGTGGTTGCCTCCCATCAATGCATTGCCGTCGGCATCGTAGTAACTGCCCAGATAGGCTGAGCCTTCGCCTGCCACTCGCGAGACCATACCGGCCGACGTGGTGGTCGCCTCGAAACCGTAGGATGCCCGCTCGTTGAATTGGGAGTACGTCGGCAGATCAATTTTCGGATTCATCCCGGCCATCGCGTCTTCAAAACCGGAATCCTTGCCATAGAGTGCTGTCGGGAACATCTCCCTGTTTTTGTTGAAGGAGATCGCTTGCGACATGGCCATGCCAACGTCCAGACCTTGCTGCAGAATCTCTTTCTGCTGAGCAGTCGGCTTGAACGGTTTTCCTTTTTCGATTCCGAGGTCCTTCAGCCACGCATAGAAGAAGCGGTCGCGATCCGCCATCGGTTCACGCTGAACATAGGTGTTCACCAGTTCCCAGAACCGCATGTCGCGCGGCTGGGTATTCAGCGCGACCTTGTCGCCCGATTTGGGTTCATACTTGACGAACTTCGTTTCCGGCGGATTGTCGGCGTCCGACAATTCATAGGCCTTCACGGCTGTCCGAAGTTTCTTGGCCTCATCCCCAGTGCCGAGCGCACGGTAGAAGTAGACCACTCGGAAGGTGTCGGATTGGATGATTTTTCCATCGAAGTTCTTGGGGTAGTTCTGTCCCGGCCCAACCAGCAACAGTTTTCCCGGCTTGCCATTAATCTCGTGGATGGGCTGCATCCACGCGTTATCGACCACGCCGTAGATCGCCCCGGGCGGCAGGTCAACGACCACAGGCCCGGTCTTCGACAGGTCCGACATTGCGATCGTGTAAGGGGTGGTCACGTTCGCGGTCATGTAGGGATAGACGCCGTCATAACCGTCATAGAGGCCAAAGACAATGTCGGTATCAGACAGATCCAACCCGTTGGAGGTCTCAAAATTGCTGTGCAGGGCCGGATAAAGCGTTTCGAAATTCATCATCGGCATCGCCCACGTCACCAGTTGAGTGGCCCGCTGCTGAAGAAGCCGGCGATGCAAAAGCTCCGCCGTCTCTTTGGTAATGGTCTGGCCTTGGAATTCAAGTTTGCCCAGATAGCTTTCTTGAACCGCTTGAGCCAAAGCACTCGGCGGCACGGTGGTGCAGGCGATAACTGCAACAAGAGCAACGATGAATCGTGTTGGGTTTTTCATGGTTCTTCTTTCTTAGTAGTTCGTTCGGTGTTTGTACTTGCTTGTGAGGGGGCGGTGGTTGGTTTCCTACCCATCGTGGCTGTGGCTTCCAGCCGCAGTATCTCAAATTCATTCCAAACTGGGGCTGGAAGCCCCAGCCACGATTATTCCACCAGTTCGTCCTCGCTCGGTCGCCAGGTCATCAACCGAAGTCCGGTCCCAGCCAACTCGGTTGGAACAGGTGCACAAGGGGCATGCTCCATGCCCCTCATGCATCGTTCAAACTTTCTACTTCTTCTTCGCCGGGATGCTAATCGTGACGTCGTTCACCCGTCCGGTGAACTCCGAGTCCTCAACATCCTTAAAGACCTTGTCAGCCACTGGCGTCGATTCATCGATGCCGACATCGGCTGTTTCATCGGCGGAGTAAAGCGCGGGCTGCGTCTTGTCGACCCGGCCTTCGGCGACTTTCTCGCCATCCACAAAGAGAGTGGCCTGGCCTCCTTTGCCGGTTCCGCCGCCCTCATAGTCAAAGACCAATTTGATCTCGGCCTTGTCTTTATCAATCGCTTTGGTCGATGCGACGGTGTAACTCTTCAATCCAAACCAGTTGTAGGTGTACGCAGGCTTGCCTTGATCCATGTACAAAGCCCAGCCTCCGAACTTGCCGCCCTGGCAAAGAATCACACCTCGGTCACTCCCTTTTAGATCCACATTGGCAACGATCGTTTTCGACGTGTTCTTCTCGTTGAGAAAGGTGTTCTCCAGGATCCCCGTCATACCCTGGCCGAGGGTCAGGCTGGTTCTGTCACCCATCAGGTCTGGACGGCCAGCGATGGCAGCGTTGAAGCGTTCGTAAGACCGGTCATCCAGCGGGTAGACACTGTTGGCAATGGCCTCCTTCTTGAACAGTTCCTGCATCTCTTTCAGTTTGTCAGGATGCATGTCAGCCAGATTGTTCGTCAGGCTAAAGTCTTCTTCCGCATTGAAGAGTTCCCACACGTCGTTTTGCAAAGTGTGAATGGGATCATTTTCCCATGGCACACGGTGTACGACACGCGCCAGCCAGCCTTCGTGATAGATCGCGCGGTTGGCAAAAATCTCGAAGTACTGGGTCGTGTGTCGATCTTTGGCGTTTGCATCATCCGTTGCATACAACATGCTCACTCCAGAGAGTGGCTTCTGCTTGACGCCATTGACCATCGTTGGCTGTGGCAGTTTCGCCGCTTCCAGGACAGTCGCTGCCACATCGTTGACATGGTGCCACTGCGAACGAATTTCACCTTTTGCTTTGATCCCTTTCGGCCAGTGCATGACCATCCCGTTGCGAGTGCCACCATAGTCGGCGGCCATTTGCTTGGTCCAGGTAAACGGTGCGTCCGTAGCTACGGCCCACGCCGCTGAAAAGTGCGGGAACGAATTCGGGCCACCCCAGTCGTCGGCGCGAGCCAACATGCTTTCGGTGGTTTCCGCATCAAAAATGCCGTTCAGGTGAACCAGTTCGTTGTAGGTTCCTTCCAGGCCGCCTTCGCCACTGGAGCCGTTGTCACCCATGATGTAGATGAACAGCGTGTTGTCCAATGCTCCAATATCGTCAATCGCATCGGCCAGCCGCCCGACTTCGTTGTCGGTGTGCTCGGCGAAGCCGGCGAACGCCTCCATTTGCAGAGCAAATAGTTCACGTTCCTTGTCGCTTAGCTTTTCCCAATCCTTGATGTCCGTTGGCATGGGAGCGAGCTTGGTGTTTTCTGGAATGATGCCCATGGCTTTTTGACGAGCAAACGTCTCTTCGCGGTACTTGAGCCAGCCAGAATCGAATTTCCCGTCGTACTTTTCGATCCACTCTTTGGGTGCGTGGTGCGGAGCGTGTGTGGCTCCCGGTGCGTAGTAAATGAAGAACGGTTTTTCGGGAGTCATGGCCTGTTGAAACTTCATCCAATTGATGGCTTCATTAGTCATGTCCGTCGTAAAGTGATAATCGGGATCGTCCTTCTTTGCGACTTTCGTGACGCCGTCAAAAATCACGGGGTCCCACTGGTTGGTTTCGCCGCCAATGAAGCCATAGAACTTGTCAAAACCAGAGTGCGTTGGCCAGCGGAAATAGGGTCCGGAAACCGAAACTTCCCACGTCGGTGTTTCGTGCCACTTGCCGAATGCGGATGTGCTATAGCCGTTGTGACGCAGAGTCTCTGCAAAGTATTTCGCGTCGTTCGATCGTTCGCCCTGGTTGCCAGGAAATCCGGTGGCAATTTCCATCACACAACCGACGTTGACCTCGTGATGATTCCGACCGGAAAGCAACGAGGCTCGTGTGGGCGAACATAGAGCGGTCGTGTGGAAATGGTTGAAACGCAATCCGTTTTTTGCCAGGCGATCAAAGGTCGGTGTTTCGATGGCTCCACCAAACGTACTAGTTGCGCCAAAGCCAATGTCATCAATCATGACGATAACGACGTTGGGAGCGCCTTCGGGTGGTTTGATCTGGAACACTGGAGGCTTGGTGGCGTCTCGGGCGTCCAGCACCTCAATCGGTGCGTATGTCGGTGGCTGTATAGGCAGAACCGTTCTGTCCATTTTGTACTGGGCTCCGTCTTGCGCCATGGCAGACTGGTTGTTGCAAACCAGCAGCGCCGCGACGGCAAGGAATGGAATAAGAGTTTTCATTTTCATCGTGTTAGTACCCTGTGATAAAGTGTCATTCTGCATTGTTGCGCCTTGCGTAAAGAATGTTTGTCAATTCCTACTCCATCAGATGTGGCTGTGGCTTCCAGCCGCAGTGTTTTTTTCTGAACTGGGGCTGGAAGCCCCAGCCACGACTCCTTCACAGTTCGATCTCACCCGGTTGGTTAATCGTTTGAAAACATGGTCTTCCAATCCGTCTTCATGTTGACGACGTTCCATCCTTGTGCCTTCGCTGCCTTGAGCGAAGCGTTGTCTTTTTCCGCGTAGGCGAATTCGCGGTTGTCATCATCGTGATTGACGAGCAATTGGAATGAAGGCAGAGTGTTGCTGTGGCAATACGTCAACATGCCGATGTCGCCACCGCTGCGAACGTTTCCGCCTGCAAGGATCGGTTTGCGACCAATGTGCAAATCAATTCCCGTGGGCTTGGTCGCCTTGTCATTGAAGAACAGGTGGTCTGCCGTCTTGAACAGTTGCCATTGGCCATCGACCTGTTTGAACTCATTTCGGCCGTTAGTCCCGATCACGTTTTCCGGAACAATCCCATAGGTTTCTTCCGAGATGACTCGCATGAAATCGATTCCGCCGCCGGAACAGATATAAGTCTTGAACCCATTGGCACGCAGGTAAGCCAGCAACTCGACCATCGGTGCGTAGGCGAGCTGTGTGTAAGCCACGTCGAATTTCGAGTGTTTGGCGGTCGCAAAAAACTCTTTGACGTGACGGTCAAACTCTTCCACCGACATACCGGCATGGGACGTTTCGATCACTTTCAGAAATTCATGTCCGCCGCTTGCCAGATCGTCAACGAGATTTTGCACATCGCCGGCAAGCACAGATTGATACGGTTCCAGTTCCTTCCATTCGGGATGATCGCCTGCCATCGCCTTGATGCGATGTATCGCGAATTCAAACTGCACTACCGGTTGTTCGCACCATAAGGTTCCGTCGTTATCGAAGGTCGCGATCCGCTGTTCAGGCGGGACAAACTTCGGGCCACCCTCTTTGGTGACATCCTGCACGAACTGAAGAATCGCCGCTTTGGTCGGTCCGTCATTCCATGATCCCAGCGGATCCGCTTGCTGTGTACTAATGACGCTGCTGGCCAGCGGCTGCTCCTGGGCCATTGTCGATACTGCGAGCATCAGAGTCAGGCCGATACCCATCATTGCTTGTTGAATCATCTTTATCTCGCTTTCATTGTTTGTTGTTTCGTGCCATATGTGGCTGTCGCTTCTAGCCGCAGCGCTCGGTCAAGTGAATGATGTTCGAATACATGATGTGACTTCCTTTCTAATGGATTGAGACGGTACGCCTTCTGGCCTGCCGAAAGTCGGATTCGTTCTCTTCGTTTGGCTACTGCTCCTACTTCTGCTCGGGCGGCTGCTCGAACAGGGCCACCATTCGGGCCGCTAGCTCTGCCTGCAGCTCGTCCGCCTTCACCAGTTGCTCTGTGGTAAGCGTTTCGCTCAAGTCGGCGCGAACGTTCCTCCACTGTCGATCCATGCCGCGTTTCATGCTCTCACGGGCAGCCGCCAAGCCCACGCTCAGGGCCTCGTCCAGGATCTCTCCAGTCGTCTCGACATCCTGACGAAGGACGGGCTGGATCTTGGCCGTTTGCTCGGGGGTCGCCTTCAGCCGGATCGCCATCTGGTTGATGCCGATATTGATGGTGCCCTCGACCATGTCGCCCCGCGTCTTCTGTAAGAATCCCTTCACTTCCTGGCCGGCGGTGTCGAGTTGCTTGCCCACCGCGGCCATCAGTTTGTCCAGCGCGGCAGCCTGCGGCTTCTTTGGCACCGACTCCTGTGCGCTAACCGCGCTGGTCATCATGGCAATACCCACGGCAAGTCCGATGATTTGTAAATTCTTCATGGTGTCTCCTTAAGACGATCTGTGGTTAACGATTTTGCTGCCGCCTTGCCTGTCAGCACACTGTTTACTCTTCCTGTTATTCTTCTGGCCTCTGTGAGGAGGGTGCGTCGTCACTCGGGAACAGTCCTAGCCTCTGTTTCAACTCGCGGTCGAAGCTGGCGCCGACGGCCGCGAGCGGGTTGGACAATTTCTCGTAGATCCGCTCCGCCTCCCGTTCGATCTCTACCACCTCGCCCTTGATCCGCTCGGCTTCTCGTTCGACTTCCATCAGCACCAGGATGCCGATGACGAGCGATATTGCCATCACGGATGAGATGCTGAGGACGCAGTATTTGATGATCTCTACCGATCTCGCCATGCGGTTCATGGCGGCTTCTGTCTCCTGCTCCTTGCGGGCGACCGCGGCTTCCTCCTCGCGTTTCTTATCAAGTTCGCGCTGCTCCCTCGCTTGCTGCTCGCGCTCCAGCAGCTGGACCACGGCCTCACGAAGTTGCGTGTCTGTCATCGGGGTTTCTGTCATCTGAGGCTCACTGGTTGTGGTCTTTCTTGTGGGTTTCTTGCCTGTCGTTGTGGCCATCACCGCCGCCTTCTCTGTGGGTTTCAGTGTTCGAAAACGAAGCTAGCCACGGGTGCTTGTTCATTGCTCAAATCTCGCTCTTACATCTGTAGCCGAGGGCGCTGGCACCCACAGCGTTCTTTCTCAACTGGACGGGAAGCACCAGTCACGATTACTTCACCAGTTCGATCTTGCCCGGTCGCCAGGTTTGGTCGATCCAGGGTTGTTCGGGGCCGTAGATGCGCAGGGCGATGAACCAGCTCTTGCCGGGGATGGTCTGGAGCCAGTTGCCTTCCTGGCCTGCGGGCGCTTTCGGCGAGAAGTAGATGTCCATCGATCCGTCCGCGTTGGTCTTGATTCCCTCGTCCTGACTTCCCTTGGTCGGGAACTGCTGGTCCGTTTGAAGCTGCGAGCGGGTTTGGGTGTCATACATGGTGATCGCCCAGAAATCCTTGGCTGGCGGGTTCGGCGGAATCCGGAGCCGGTATGTCTTGGAGCCATCCAGAACCTTGCCCTCGGAATCGAGCATTCCCATCGAGTAGTCCGATCCTTTGCCAGCAACGGTCATCGCCATCGCAGGCGAGACACAGATGTAGCCGAAGTGGAACAGCACGCGTGGTTCGAGGCGATAGGCGCCGTTGCGAGTGAAGCTGGTGTCCTTGTCCGCAAAGGCAGTTACCCAGGCATCACCGTCCTTGTAGGTCAGGTTGCCAGGATCACGCGGGAAGTAGCTGATGGCGCGGGCGGCGCCGTTACCAATCGCGGCGGCGTCAGTGAGGATCTTCTTCATGCGTGCATCCGGAGCGAAAGGCTTGCCCTTTTCGATACCGATCGCCGCCATCATTCCCCTGGCTTCCGGGCCGAGATACGACTCGGGTTCGGTCTGCATCAGTCCATGCAGTTTTTCAAACGCGCTGTAATCATTCGGAAGGATCACGTGCATGTCCTTGCCGGATACGTTGATAAACTCGGTGGCCGGGGGGGCATCCGCGGTCGACAACGGATAGACTTTCAGCGTGCTGCGGATGTTCTTCGACGCGGCCGGGACGGCCTCTTGGATGGGCATGCTCTTGTCGAGATAGCCGCGCATGAACACCCAGACTCCACTGGTTTTTGACGGGACAACGAAGTAGCCCTCGGGGACGTCCCCTTTGTAGCCGGGAGGAAGCACGAGGTACTTGCCGCCCTTGCCCTTGTCAGGACCCGCCACGCCGAGGTCGACCATATACTGGAAAGCCATGTCGTCGAGGATGCCGAGCATTCCCTGCGGCAAGTCGACAACGGTCGGGCCGTCTTTGACCAGGTCAAGAAAGCCAACCGCGTACATGGTCGACGTATTCCCGGTCAGCAGGATGGACTTGGAGTCCATCAGATTGTCCCAGATACAGATCTTATGGCAGGCGTCCGCGCCCATCGCCGCCTGCCCTTCGCGGAGGGCGTTGACAGAGAGGGCGGGGATCGAATTGAGATAGACGTTCACGGCCCGCGAGGTGTCGAGGTAGTCGTAGACGGTCTCCACCGTGTTCGGCTTCGGCACTCCGTCAAAGTACTCGAGCGTGCCGATCGATGTTTCGACGCTTTCCCGAGCCTTGATCGACTCCGGAATCGGCGTGGTCATTTTCGGTTGCGGCGATTGCGCACGGGCTTGCGTGGCCATGGCTATCGCCAGCGCGCAGGTGGCAACGGCGATTTGTGACGTTGAAAATCTCGACAGCATCGGTTGGTTCCTCAAGAAGGGTGTGATTTCGGTATCGGGATTCGGATTGTCATCGGATGTCTTTTCGGATTCGCCAAAGCAGACGAAAGCCAAAGCCTAGGACCACGAGAAAACCCAGGCCGCCGGCACCGGACTCACCGTAGAGACGTGGTGGAACGTTGTGGCTTAACAGCATGGGTCCATGTTGGTTCACGATTTCAAAGAGTTGCACTTCACCGTATCTCCGGCAGGTTTATCCCCAACCGGTTTTGAGGTTTTCAGCAAATCGGAATTCGCTGAATGGTGTTGATTGATTCCAGGAATGATCTCTCGTCGAAGAATGGAAACATCTTTGGGTGCCTCAATACCCAAGCGAACTTTGTTTCCGTGGATTCCAAGGACGACGACCTCGACGTTCTCGTTAATAAAAATGGATTCCTCTGGTTTTCGTGTTAACACAAGCATCTCTGTACTCCCTTACCGAGGTTAAAAGTCAGGCTTTTTTCAGTGGTCAATGTCATTGGATTGTTTCCCCGTGGCTGGGGCTTCTAGCCGCAGTAGTTTTTTGTCTAACAACTGGGGCTGGAAGCCCCAGTCACATCAGTCAACCAATTCGATTTCACTTGGACGCCAACTTCTGTCGTACCAGACTTGCGTCGGACCATAGATCCGCCACAACATGTTCCAGCCCTTGGAAGGATCGGTCTGGATCCAATTCACGTGTCCCTGAGTTGCCAAGGGGCCATCAGGCTTCTTCGGGCCGATGTAGACGTCATAAGAACCGTCCGCGTTTTGCACGGTCGCCTTGTCGATACTGGTGACACCCGGGTAGGGATTGTCGGTTTGCAACAGCGAGCGGGTCTGGTTGTCGTAGACAGTGATGTCCCAGAAACGCTCGGCGGGAACGTTGGCGGGAAGGTGGATCTTGTAGGTCTTGCTGCCATCGAGGGCATTGCCTTCGGCGTCGCGCAGTCCCATCACATACTGGGATCCCGCTCCGACAGGTGGTTTGACCATCGCGGGCGTGATGCCGGTCGCGTAGAAGTGGAAGCGGACCCGCGAATTGATCAGACTGACGCCGTCGTTGAGAAACTCGTAGCTGCCACCAGCGAATCCTAGCTCCCAGCTTTTGCTGCCCGGCCAGATCGCGGTGTCTTCCGTGTCGCGGTTGCGAAACAGGATAGTGCGTTGGGCGGCGGTGCCGACTGCAGCGGCTTCAGCGAGGATCTTCTTCATGCGGGCATCCGGTTCGAAAGGCTTGCCCTTCTGGATGCCGATGGAGGCCAGCAACCCGAGGATCTCGGAACTCTCGGCCGAATTTGGCTCTTCCTGGACCGTGATGTTGACCTCGTCGAAGAAGGTCTCATCTTGGGCGTGCAGGGTGTTGAAGTCCTTCATCGCTGTGTTGACCCAGTTGACTTCCTTGGCCTCGCTCCCCAACGGGTAAAGGCGGAAATGCTCCTTCATGTTCTTGACCACGGGAACCGGGTCGAAGTCCGTCATGAAGCCACGCATCGCCAGCCAGTGGCCGTAGGTTTTCGACTTCTTGACGATGTAGCCATCGGTGGGCAATTCGCCTTCGTAGTCCGGCGGCACCAACAGGAACTTCCCGCCCTTGCCTTTGTCATCGCCGGCGTTGCCGAAATCACAGACGTAATGGAACCACGCATCGTCGATGATCCCCAACACGTTGGGCGGGGTCTCCATGACCATGGGACCGTCCTTCAAGTCGATCCACATAAACGTGTAGACCACCGTGGTATTGCCCGTCAGAAGCAAGCCTTTGGAATCCAGACGTCCGCCCCAGTAAATCATGGTCTCGTTGTCCGGGCCCCAGTTTTGGATGCCCTTGCGAAATCCCTGCAGCGAAGCCGCGGGCGTGGTCATGATCATGGCCTCGACGGCGCGGGAGAAATCCATGTGATCCCACACCTTCTTCGCAGTCGCTTCGGTCGGGAATCCGTCAACGAACTCCAAAGCCCCGAGGCGTGTTTCCGTTCGATCGGGGGTGACGACATTTGCCGGAATCTGGGTGGAGTATTTCATTGCCGGTGGCTGTGCTTGAACGCTGGTTGAGAGAGAGCAGAGAGTCAACGCTGCCAGAGTGAACAGGTGGTGGTTTCGTCGCGTGCTCATCGTGTTTCTCCTACTTTTTGAGTGACTGTTCATAACGATGGTTGTGGGTTGAACCCTGAGTTAGGACGGCATGATGTAATTCATGAATGTTTCCATGCGAATCATGACGCGACGTATGAGGTGGGTTGCCTTCACCGAATCGGTGTAGATGGCGGCGGTTCCGGTCGCGCCACCGGGCAACTCGTGAATGTCAAACTCCGGCCCCGCGTCATCCAGCGTGAGCACGACACCGAACGGCAGCGCCTTCTGGCTGCTTGACGGTGCAGCAGCCACCACGCCCGTCGGCTGGAGTTGTCCCTGCGGTGTGATGTAGGCAATCCGATCCACCGTCGCAGTAAGCGTTCGGCCTGGGTAGAGCTCCAACACAACGTCTGCTTTCTGACCTGGCTTCACATGACGCAACCGGTTCTGATCGACTCCAACCGCGATTTGTGCACTGGATGAATCGACGAAAGCCATCCAGGTGCGAACGGGAAACGCTGCCACTCGTTGGCCTGGTCGCAATGTCATCCCGACCACGAAACCGTCCGCTGGGGCCAAGACGGTGGTTTGAGCAAGGTTGTACTGAGCGGTCGCCAATTGAGCTCGCAATTGTGCGACCTGCGTGTTTTCGCCGTTGATCGTCGAAGCAACCGCAAACTCCGCTTTCTGCTTTGCCGCTTGAGCCGCCTTCAATCGTTCTTGCGCCTCGATGACGCCGGTGTTGACGCCATCTATCGAAGACTCCAACGCAAGTTGGGCCTGTTGTTGCGAGGCCTGGGCGGACTCAACCGATGCCATGGCCAGTTCCAGGTTCCGCGCTTTGGTGGCCGCTTCTTCCGGAGACGTCGCGTTGCCCGCAAGCAGTTTTTGAGCACGCTCATTATCCGATCGAGCCAACTCTCGTTGTGCCTGAGACTTGGTAACGTTGGCCTTCGCTGCGATGAGAGCAGACTCCAGCGAGGCGGCTTGTTTCGTCGCCGCTACGATCGCGGCTTCGGCCTGAGCGACGTTCGCATCCGCTTCCGCGAGGCCGGCGGGCAGCATCTTGGAAGTTTGTTCGGCTTCCTTCAAGCCAGCCAATAGCCGATCCACTTCGATTTGATAGGGTTGGGGATCAAGACGAAACAAGACGTCGCCTTTGCGAATCGGCTTGCTGCCGGGCGCGTTGACTTCGATCACTTCGCCGCTGACGTTGGGAACGATTTCAACAACAGTGCGGTAGACATTGACCACGCCCGAAGGGGCGCCCCATTGCATCGGAATGAACAGAACCACCAGCAGCAGCACCATCCAAAGGAGCGGCGAGAGCTTCCAGAACAGGTTGAACTGGATGACTTTCAATTTGACCAGAATGGCTAAGAACGCCACATAGATCAGGGTCAGAAATAGGATCACGACACGTCTCCTTTCGTCGAAGTGGCGGCATTGCGAGACTCGGCGTTTCGAGCGTCCACCGGTTTGTAGTAAGCCCAGATGAACGCTACCGGTAGCAGCAGCCCCATGGTGATGACGCCCCACCACCCACAGACGCTGACGGCGTCGGCTTGCGGGTGGTTGCGCCCGCGGGCAATCCGACCGGGCGTCATCCCCAGCAAGACCCAAACGCCAACCAGCGTGAGGCCCAGAACCGCGAGGATGGTGATCGCAAAGACATCAAGAAATCCCATGGTTGCATTCCTCCTGTTTCTGATCTCGAGAACTCTTCGGCAAGAGTTTCACTTCATTGAGATGGATTGAATCGCATTGAAAGAACTTGAGGTCAGCTGGAATCACTCGCCTCTCAAAGTGTTTGATTCTTCGTTGTTGAATTCTCGTTTGCACCATTGCAGGGCTCACAGTTGACGGAGAGGATCTTGTATCGGAGTTGGTAAAGGCTATTGAGCACGCCCATCAGCGCGGCTTGATCTTGGACCTGTCCACTCAACGTCGCCACGGCCGGTTGGTTGTCGGTGGAGCTTGTCTGAATTCGCATGCCACCTAAACGTCCAGACCACTCTTCGCTCAGCTCTCCCTCGACGACAATCCGGTAGCAGGCGGAAGTTCCCGGTTGTATTTGCGGCCATCTTCTTTCATCCACCATTGATTTTCGTTTGCCTCCACGGATTGCTTGTTCCTGGGGTCTTGCACTGCAAGTATCTGGCGGCGAGGGCGAGTGCACATCGCTCACAACGAGTGAGAAATGAGGGAGCGCAAATTTCGCAACAGGAGTCCTGGGGCTGACGCCCCAGGCTTGAAAACAACGCCGCTCCGCGGCTATTCCTGGATGCAGCCGCGGAGCGGCGAATTTGCCTGGTTCGTGACTGAAGCCTCCAGCCCCTGCTGAGGAGAAAGCTGCGGCTGGAAGCCACTGCCACTTCACTCTTTGACGAGACCGAGCTCTTTTGCCTTCTGTACCGCTTCGCGGCGATTCTTGACGTGCAGCTTCTCGAAAATGTGCTTGACGTGCGTTTTCACCGTCCAAACCGAAACGCTCATCGACTTGGCGATCTCTTTGTCGTAAAGTCGCTGTGCCAGCAACTCCAGCGTGTCACGTTCGCGATTGGTCAGCGTTTCGATCAGTGAGCCATCTTCCTCGGTCGTTGGCTCGGCCAGTTCGCTGTCCTTTTGTTGATCCGGCTTCGGAATTTCCGCCAGCAAGCGATCAACAAATTCCGCGACCGCATCGTCAGCGGTGAAGCCGTGTAACAGCTCCGCCATCGGTTCGCCCAGTTCCACAAAGAAAAGGATGCAGTCACCGGGTTGTGCAAGTGCGACTGCTCTGTGCAATGCTTCTGCCGACTCTGCGTTTCTGTCACTCCGGTGCAAGACCAACGATTGCAGCAGCAATGCTTGAATCAAATTCAGTGTGTTGTGAGTTTCCTCACTGGTCTGCACGTAGGCTTCGAGTCGTAGCTCGGCTTCCCGCAAACTGGCCTCAGAGTCCTCCGCCAACAACGCGCGGCAGCGGGTAACACAGGGGACTTCGTGCCAGAAGATCAATGCCGCCTCATCCGCCGGCGCGGCCGATTTCAACCAGCGAGAAACAGGCGGCCGGTTGCCTCGAACGATTGCTAGTCTCGCTTCGCAGGAGTGAAAGACATCCGCCGAGAGCCGAAGCGAATCAACGAATTCTCGTAACATCCGCATCGTGGCTTCCGCTTCGAACCGCTCTCCGTTCATCTCGTAGCTCAACGCCAACGCAGCCATCGCGTCCATGGCGGCTCTCGAATCCAGAAGGTAACGACGGTCGACCGCCTTGTTCAGGCAACCAACCGCAGCGGCGTGTTGGTTCTGCCACAAGTGAATCAATCCCTGCATGTAGTCACGCCAACTTTCCGCGTAGATCGATCCATTGTCCGCTGCGATTCCCTTCATTCGCGACGCGGCAAATATCGCATCATGAAGATGAGCCGAGATCATGTGAATCATCACAGTAGTCGCAATCGCTCGGATTTGCCGAGTGGGATGCATCGCATGCGTGTTAGCAAGGATCGACTGGAGCCGCTCGAGTGCCTGTTCCCGCTGACCATCCATCTGACTCGCCAGCCCCAGGACCAGGTCCGTCTCGCTAAGCGCTGCGTGATGGTCAGCCGGAATCCGCTCGATCGCATGATGCAGGTGTCCTAGAGAGTCAGCGCAATTCCCAGCGAAAAACTCGAGATAGCCGCGAAACAAGTCCACCTCGCCACGCATCGCACTGGCCGACGCCCGATCCAACAATTGTCGCTCAGCAATGAGCGGCTCCAACTGATCAAGGACCGCCGAGAATTCCTCGAATTGGAGGTGAAAGTAGAGCACCCAGACACGGGCGAGCAAAAGTTCTGGTCGCTCACCGATGATGGACTCGGGCAACAAGTCAAGCCATCGCTCAAGCTCGTACGACGCATCTCCTGTAAGCGTCTTGAGCCGCGCGTTGGCGACGATCTCGGCCGCCTGTTCGCTTCGCCCTGCTGCCAATGCATGCCGGATCGCTTCGTCGATCAGCCCTTGCTGAGAAAACCAATCGCTGGCACGACCGTGCAGGCCGCGAACCTCGCTCGCAGGGTGCGTGTTATCCAGTTGTTGCGTGAGCAGATTCTGAAACACCTGGTGATAGCGAAACCAACATTCCTGAGCGTCGAGCGGAACGATGAACAGATTCTCTTGCCGCAAGCGTTGAATAATGTGTGCACCCGTCATTGCAGAATCCGGCGAATCACCTGACGGTTGGCAGACCGCCTCGACCAGAGGAGCACAAAAGCGATCCAAGATGGACATCTTCTGGAGACAATTCTGAAACGGCAAGGGTTGCCTGCCGAGCACCTCATGCAATAGGTAGTCGTAGACTTGATGAACTCCGCCTTGCAATTGCGACACGAACGCTTCCTTGTCATCGCAATTTCGAATCAACATACCGACCAACTGCAAGCCGACGATCCAACCTTCCATGAGTTGCTCGAGTCGGCTGAGGGCCGCATCGCCTACGGTCACGCCAGTGATCTGACTCAGCACCTCGCTGACTTCGTCTCGAGTGAAACGGAGATCCTGCTGCCGAAGTTCCGCCAACCACCGGTTGCCACGCAGAGCCGCCAACGAAAACGGTGGATCGTGCCGGGTGATCACGACCAGTCGCATGGGGCGAGGAGGATGCTGCAACAGATTCTCGAGCAGGCCATGGACATCGCCGCCGGCAATCAAGTGGTAATCATCCAGCACCAGTACGAAGGGCTCGTCAATTGCATCGAGATCATTGCCCAATGCATCGGCCAGAACGTTCACCGTCGGTAGTCCAGGTGCCTGCAGAACAGACGTCGTGTCGGGACAAGCACCGGAAAACTGCCCCTCCACCGCGGCCACAACATAGGTCAAGAACGACCTCAAATCACTCTCGCCTTCGCTCAGCGAAAGCCATGCGGCGCGGCGCTCGTTGTGCTTTGCAAGCCAATCTGCCACCAACATGCTCTTGCCGTATCCGGCTGGCGCGCATACCAGGATCAACGGCACATCGCACGCTTCATCCAAGATCTGTAGCAAGCGATCTCTGGAGACGAAATCAGACGGAACCGTGGGGCGGTGAAATTTTGTACCGAGAATCGATACACGCAGCGATTGGCTGTCCGAGGATGCCATCTCAACGCGTGTTTCGCCTTCGCCCCAACGCTGGGCGCGAGCATACTCAGTCAACTCCGCGACGTTTGCCAAGTCCAATGCTTTAATGATGCGTCGCCGCGCCGTCTGGACCTTGCTCGCACTTGTCTCTCGAGCGGCGGCAATCTCCTTGACCGAATGGCCTTCGGCAATCATCCGTACGATCGACTCATCACTTTCACTCAGTCCGCCGTCGCGGTCGTGCGAGTCCGATCGATTCAGCAGTCGCACGTATTCCGAAACAACGACGCCAGAAATCGCGGGACTCAGATAGATGTCATCGCCATGCACCGCGCGAACAGCGTGCACCAACTCTTCGGGGGCGCTTTCCTTCAAGACGTAGCCGGCGGCCCCGGCGCGAAGCATTTTTTGAACAAAACGTTTGCCCGAGTGAATCGATAGTGGAATCACTTTCACACGCGGAAGCGTTGAAACGATTTGCCGTGTTGCCTCGATGCCATCGGTGCCCGGCATCGTGATGTCCATGACGATGACATCTGGCAAAAGTTCACCGGCCAATCGAATTGCTTCCTCGCCGTCACCTGCCTCACCAACGACTTGGATGTCGTCTTCGTCATCCAACATCATCCGCAGCCCCTTGCGGAACATCGCATGATCGTCAACGACCAATACCGAAATCGTCATGAGTGGCTCTCTGGCGTGGTCGCGGATCTGTCCGAATGGCCGCAAGGAACGATCAGTTTCGCCTGACAACCCTTGCCCGGTTCTGAGTCGATCTGCAACGAGCCACCGAGGTTCATCATCCGTTCTTGGATACTGAACAAACCGAACCCTCCTTCTGAACTGGCCCGAAAAGCTTCCGAACCGGCGTCAAATCCAACCCCGTCGTCCGCGACAGAGATTTTGATGTGATTGCGGGTATGCTCCGACGTGACAACGACATGGCGAGCTTTCGCATGCTTCACCACGTTGATAAGCAGTTCGCGGACGCTGCGAAAGAGCAGTGCATTGACATCGTCGCCAACAGCATTTTCCGGCGCCGCTGGCTCGGCCTGACGGACGATTTGAGTCTTGAGGCCGAAACGATTCGAAATTTCTTCCTCCAACCATTCTTCGATCGCCTCGTCGAGCCCGAGCTCATTGAGTGACGGTGAACTGAGATCGTAAACAAGGTGCCGGGTGTCTTGAGACGCTTTCAAAATGGTTGACGAAAGTTCATCGAGCTTGGCACCCAGTTCGGGCGAATTCATTGACTTTCGTGCCCCTGCCAGTTGAATTCGGGCGAGCGCAAGCGTCTGTCCAACATCATCGTGCAGATCCACAGCGATCCGCCGGCGTTCACGTTCTTCGGCAACGGTCAACTCTGACGCGAGTGCTTTGAGTCTCGTCTGGTGCTTTTGAAGAATCGCTTCTGCCTCTTTTCGTTCCGTGACCTCCTTCTGCAATTGGGCGTTGTGGTCTCGAACGGATGATGTGTAGCCCCGCACTCCCACGATCACCGCTGCGCATAGCCCCATTGCGATCAGCGTTTTGAACCAAGCGGTTTCGAACCAACGTGGATGGACAACGATCGCGATTGTCGCCCCTTCCTCATTCCAGATGCCGTATCCACTGCTCCCCAACACATCAAACCGATAACTTCCAGGAGGCAACGCCGTAAAATGGGCAACTCGCTGATTGTCAGCCTCGACCCAGTCGTCGGCATGCCCTGTCAGTCGGTACCGAAACTCAGCGGCATCGGGCTTGGCATGTGTCGCGGCAGTGTAATGGATTGCCAATCGGCGCGTCCCCGACTGAAATTCCACCGTGTCGTGGCCGGCTACCGCGGCGCCATCAACGAGCACCTGTTCAATGTGCACCGGCGGAGCTTTCCGGATGACATTGATCGCGCCGGGAGGAATTTTTACGGTGTCGCGTTTCCGTGTGACCCACACCGATCCGTCAGCCGATCTGGCCATCTTTGGATAACCGATGCCCAATCGTTGACCTTCCACCGACAGTGGCATCCCTTGGCAATCAAGTTGATCAATCTTCCCTGCGGTCAAGTCCTCCAGGCTTTGTTTGGAAACGAAAAAGACTTTGTCGGGCCCGCCGATCCATAGGTTGTCGTCGGGATCATCCGTGATGGCAAAGACACGGTTTGCCAGCAGGCCATCGCGAACGCGCCAATTTGTAAACTTCCCGTCCCTCATCCGGCACAAACCGCCGCCCAGGGTCCCCAACCAAAGGTCGCCGACTTCATCGATGTAATGAGATCGGAAATCGGCGCTCGGCAAGTCGTCAAGCAACGGATTGCTGACACGCTCTGTCCCGCGATACAAGCCGTCGTTTGTTCCGGCATAAAGTTCGCCCGTGACGTCTTGGGCAAACCAATGGACGGTTCGATTCTGGAAGGCTTCGATTTCGACAAAGCGATCTTCATCCCGTCGCGCGGCACCCCCGTCCAGGTAACCCACCCACACGCTGCCATCACGATCCTCGGCGATTGCTCCGACAGGTTCTTTGCGAAGTCCATCGCGAAGCAAATACGTCGACAAAGTTTCGCCGGCCCAGTGAGTAACCCACTTCTCTTTTTGCCCGATCCAAAGCGACCCATCGCTACCTGGTGCCAGCGTCAGAGAGCGAATGAGTTTGGAGAACCGATCCACGGTGAGCGTTTCCGGACCACTTCTCGCTGCAACATGCGAGAGTCCCGCGTTGGAGCCCAGCCAGACGCCGCCATCGGATGCGGAAAGGACACAAGCCGCAACGTGGTCGAAAGAAACAGCCGAAGCGGGCGTCAATTGACGCAGGCAGCGAGGCGAACCGTTGGCACCCAGCCACAAACTTCCCTCACGATCATCCGCGATACAACTGACACCGATACCGAACCAAGGCGGACTGTTCGTCTCCGGTTGACCCTGATGCAATCGTTTCAGCTTTCCGACCTTCCCCGCATACCAGATCACGCCCAGACGATCCTGATAGACCAGTCGAATGCTTGAGTTCGGCAAAATGCGATTGAGCACAACACCTTTGAAATGGATCAGCCCCGCCGTGTCGGTGCCCACCCAAAGGCTGCCATCGCGATCCGCTTCCAGTGCATTCACCGCGAGGCTCGCTCCTGCGGGCAAAGTCAACTCAACGTTCACGGCGGCGGAGTTCGCGTCGTCCCAGCGAAACAAACCGTCCGGCCCGCCCATCCAGAGACTGCCTTCACGGTCTTCCGCCATCGAAAAGACTTGCTTGGGTGCGCGCTCGAGCGGTTGAAATTCACCACTCGCCTGCGATCGCCACGTGCCTGAATCGGTACCCACCCACAGCGCACCGCCATGATCCTGATGAATCGAACGAATCCTTTTGCCGGAAAGTTCCTGCGCCGCCTTGGCCTCGCGCAGTCGCCCAGTTTGAAACGCAACCAAACCGCCCTCGTCAGAGCCGACCCAAAGAGTGCCATCGCGGCTCTCAAGCAACTGCGTCATGCGCTCCGAAGCGAGCTCCGGCGTGTTGCCCTGATCAAAGGTGGTGAACTTGACGCCGTCGAATCGGCACAGACCTGCGCCGGTTCCAACCCACAAGTAACCGTCTTGAGTTTGCAGGATGTCGAACACTTGGTCCGAAGGTAGTCCATCACCTGGTCCCCAAGCGTTGTTGTGCAAACGATCAATCCGGCGATCGTCATGCAGGCGACCGGAAGCTTCCTCGGTCTGCCCCAGGCTCGGCCGCGCAACCAAGATGAGCATGAAGCCAATCAGCGAGAGACGACAAAACCATTGCAAGTCAGGCGATCGGGCTTGCCGAGATTCTCGCATTCAATACCGCAGTTTCATTGATTGAATCGATTGAGATGGTGAAGCCTTAGTGTATTCCACTGCCTATTTGCTTGCACGCAGCATTGAGACGCGGTTTGGATTGTCTGCTTCGGCGTCAGCAACGATCGCCTGCGTAGTGGCCAAGAAACTGTGTCATCGCCAAGAAACCCGAACGAATTCGCAATAAGCCATGCTTGCCGTGATAGTCCCCTCCGGCGAGACAGCTTCATAGACAGGCGAGAGCCCATGCCTCACGCGTCGTCGACAATTCCATTGGCCGATCGCGTCCACTGGACGCCCTCTCCGGGGCCTGACGCCCCGGCAATGACTTTGTCGGCCCATCCGGGCCTTGTTGCCTCAATCAGCCGGAACCCGCCAGCGTCCGGTTCGTCTCCGGTAACTGTGGGCGATCGCCCTTCGCCTGATAACTCAATCTGCAAAACAGATTGATTCAACTGTCCCGCACGTCCGCCAACCCAAACCAGTCCCGAAGGGGCGACAGAACCTCTGCCGGTGGCGTCAGCCACCGGTCGCCATGCCCCCACCCAACCCCAAAGGCCTGAAGGGCCGACACAGCCACCCGGCCGCCCGGCCGCCTCCCAGCCCAATCTCAAATCATCGAACGTGCAAACGCCACTTCCAGGCCCCAGCCCATTCCGGCATCGTCCCCCACACCCTATCCGGGCCGCGGCGGAAAACAAAACTCAACGCGATCTTCACTCGATCCCAACAATTTGCCGGCGGGTTGGACACATGCTGCCCAGGCCCCCCCCCCGCCAGCCAAGGACTTGCTACACTCATGCAGTTGCGAAATTTGAAGCGCAACTCGGGAACAGACGAACGCGGCATGACGGCGGAAGGCGAGGTTTTGAATTGATGAGCATGGGAACGCAGCGGAAGCGTCATCCAGAATTACTGCGTTTGATCACGCTGGGTCGGGGCGAACCGACCTCCATCGTCTATCGCTCGGCTCGCTCGACCAAGCCTGTCAGCGACGACACCCATTCGTATGGCTTGGCCGAGCACAACGGCGCGTTGCACGTGGTCGGTCATTCCTGTCATCACGGCGAGATCCGAACCTGGACGATCGACCGGATGGAGTCCGCCGAGGTCACCGAGCTCCCCTTCGTCCGCCCCGCTGACTTCCGTCTGTCAAAGCACTTCGAAGGTGCCTTCGCCGTGATCGCGGGCAACGATCCCGTGACCGTCCGCATCCGCTTTCGAGGCAGCGCGGCCCGCGACGCAGCCGAGCACAAGATCAACGCCACACAAACGGAGATGCCCGGTCCCGGCGGCAGTCTCGATATCAGCGTGAGGCTGACCAGCACGATTGAAATCAAGAGCTACCTCCTCAGCTTCGGCGCCTCCGCCGAAGTCATCGAACCCCAATCACTCCGCACCGAAGTCGCCCAAGAGCTGCAGCAAGCTCTCACCCGCTACGCCAGCGACCAAGCGTCCCCAAGCGATCAGGCTGGGAGTGCAAAACCATGAACGAACCCCAAAAAGTCGTCAGCTTCCGTATCCCCTCCAACAAATGAAGAAAATTGAATAAATGGGTCGCATTCTGAAAGTTGCTGTGTTCACGTCCATTCTTTTCGTTTCCCCGGGGTTCACTTACGCCCAAGACGTCTCTAGCGCCATGGGGACTCGCACCTATCAACTTGATGGAATTGGATCGGCGTCGTTTAAGAACATCCCCGCCCTATTGCGAGAGAAATGGAACACTCGTGCCGAGGTGCGTTGGGACATCGCAAAGCCCTTATCGGCAATCGCCTATCAAGTGTACGAAGAAGAACCGATTATCACGCGCTACTTCCTAAGTAGCATGGGGTTCGATCTAGTAACGGAGATCCGCCATGAATCGATGTACGCCTATGTCGCCGCTACAGATGACGTGATGGTAATCGCCTTTCGCGGGACCAACTTGACCAGCCTTTCAGATTGGCATGTCAATTGGCGATACAAACAAGTCCTGCACCATGGGCACTATTTCCATGAGGGATTCGTCGAGAAGTATCTTGCGATGAGCGGCAAAATTCGCGAATCCATCATCCAACACAAACCAAAACATATTTGGATCACTGGGCACAGTCTCGGCGGTGCTTTAGCGACGATTTGCGCTGTCGATCTCGCACACGCAGGGCAAATGCAACCAAATCTCTGCACGTTCGGGCAGCCACGCGTTACTGATTCTGCTGGCGCAGAGTGGCTAAATAAGTTGCTACTAAAACGTTACGCTCGCTTCGTCAACGGAAGCGATATCGTACCCAGCTTACCCCCGACTTACCCGTATATTCGCACCTACGGCCATGCTGGAGATTTGTATGCATTCGGAATGCAAGAACTGACAATTTCCGATTCAAGTATGACTGCACCCGCAACAACAACGGCATTTTGTGATCAATGCGGACGGCCCGCTCCCACACATCCTCCCGCGCCCATTTACCAATCCACCGCCGAACTCCCGCCTTTAGATCAACAGGAGTACGAAGCGCTGCTGCGGCAAGAACAAATCTCGTCGCAAATGCATGGTAAGAACGATGCGGGTGAAAACGCTATGCGTGCCGGGCTATTCGACTATTTCCTTGACCACAAAATGCGAAAGTATTTGAGAGCAATCGAAAGTTTTGGTTCGGCGGAAACGACATTGACTATCCCTGGGCGATAGCCGCGGAAGGTGCAGGCAGTTGTCTCGCCGAAGACTCTCCACCTCGTTCCGAGCAATTGATGATGCATGTTCGGCGAACTCATTCATTCCATCTGCGACATGCGTCCTGATTCCCAAACACTCAAGCCAATATCAACATGCATCTAAATTACAACCTGATATTGTCAATCATCGCAATCCTTACGGCGATCTTTATGCCTTGGATTCACGCTCACTTCTTCCGCGTAAAGCTGGGAATTACCTTGAAAAACTCGCGAGGGTTAACTTATTACCGTGGGCGAACGCCAACGCACATAAGACACATTGTTGTGTCGACTAAATCAAACATTCCAGCCGAAAACGTTGTGGTCTTTTTGGAGTGGGTTGCGATCAAGAATGGAGATGGTGCATGGCGTACGGTGTTCAACGAAGGTCGTCTTCCCCTGATGTGGCAGTACGAGAAAAAGGGCGGACGACGGATAGGACCGTACCAGTTTTGCAACCTCGTTAGAATTTCTGAAGGAGGCGAATTGCACCTCATTCCACAAGAAGACACAAGCAGCCTTCAAGAGGCAAGATTAAGTGGTCGCGGAAAAATGAGGATTGGCATACAAGCGGTTGGAGACAACGGCAACTCACCCGAAGTAACAATCGAAGTGGATTACGATGGCACATGGCCAGAAACAGATCAAGGCTGGGAAGACGCGCTGATTGTAAGCGAACCGAGACGCGCGGTGGATTGGATCGATTGAGGGAAGAAAAGCACTGTCATGGCTGTATTCGCAAGATGAGGTGAGCGCGGGCCACGAAAAGGGGACGGGGGTCGTTTTCGAGAATCGAATGCCCGCCAAGTGGTTGGCTCAGGGCACGAAGCACGCAATAGACGACAAACGGGGATGCGTTTTCGTGTGGTTCGCGTATTTCGTGGCTAGCAACCGTCGGCGTTCGTGAAGTGATCGAGACCTAATCGGCCATTCACCGTTCGACCTCCCCTCGCTTCGCTCGACCCTCCTGCCTGGAGGGTGAAGGTGGAGTGGGGCAGGTCAGATGGGGCGGGCGGCGTTGGATCACACCTGTCGTCGCTTCGCGACTTTGCGTTTGATTGGGCAACGTTTCCACGGACTGACGTCCGTGGCTACTGCCTGTCATCGCTTCGCGATTCTTTGACATCTGACAACATCACCTCACGAAATCGTGGGTGATGGGTGGACGGCACCGTGCGACCCAACAAGCGTTTTGAGCGGCAGGCCAGGATTGGAACACTCCTGTCGTCGCTTTGCAACTTTGCGTTTGGCCACGCAAAAGGGGACGGGGGTCGTTTTCGAGAATCCCATGCCCGCCACGTGGTTGGCCTGAGCACGGAGCACGCAAAAGACGGCAAACGGGGATGCGTTTTCGTGTCGTTCGCGTATTTCGTGGTTAGCAACCGACTGCGTTCGTGAAGTGATCGAGACCCAATCGGCCAGTCACCGTTCGACCTCCCCTCGCTTCGCTCGACTCTCCTGCCTGGAGGGTGAAGGTGGAGTGGGGCAGGTCAGATGGGACGTGGGCGTTGGAACCCACCTGTCGTCGCTTCGCGACTTTGCGTTTGACTGGGCAACGTTTCCACGGACTGACGTCCGTGGCGACTACCTGTCATCGCTTCGCGATTGATTGAGGCCACGAAAAGGGACGGCCACGAAAAGGGACGGGGGTCGTTTTCGAGAATCGAATGCCCGCCACGTGGTTGGCCTGGGCACGGAGCATACAAAAGACGACAAACGGGGATGCGTTTTCGTGTGGTTCGCATATTTCGTGGTCAACAACCGGCTGCGTTCGTGAAGTGATCGAGACGTAATCGGCCAGTCACCGTTCGACCTCCCCTCGCTTCGCTCGACCCTCCTGCCCGGAGGGTGAAGGTGGAGTGGGGCAGGTCAGATGGGGCGGGCGGCGTTGGAACACACCTGTCGTCGCTTCGCGATTGATTGACAACGTTTCGGCGGGTTGCAGGAAGACAGGCCGGAGCGGCCTGCTTGGTGACTTGGTTTGCGAGGATTGTCGGGGACAAATTTCTCGGTTGTTTCAGGTGCTGAGGATCTCTTGGATCACCTGCCCGTGCACGTCCGTCAGGCGGCGTTCGAAGCCGTTGTGATAGTAGGTGAGCCGTTTGTGGTTCAAACCGAGCAAATGCAAAATCGTGGCGTGAAGGTCGTACACGGTGGTGACATTCTCGGCGGCCTTGTAACTGAACTCGTCGGTCGCGCCGTAGGTGAACGGTGCTTTCACGCCGGCTCCCATCATCCAAGCTGTGAATCCGTCTGGGTTGTGATCGCGTCCGCTGGCTCCCTTTTGAAACGTCGGCATGCGACCAAACTCTGTCATCCAAACGACCAGGGTCTCTTTCAACAACCCGCGCCGCTTCATGTCTCGAAGCAGGGCCGCGCAAGGCTGATCCAGCACCGGACCATGCTGGTTGTACTGTTGCTGAAGCGACTTGTGTCCGTCCCAATTGCTGACGCCTTCGCCACCGGTTTGATACGCGCCATTGAACAGTTGCACAAAGCGGACTCCGTTTTCGATCAGTCGCCGCGCGAGGATGCAGTTCTTCGCGAATTGTGCTTTCAAAGTGTTCTGCGAATCATCCGCTCCGTATTCGCGGAGGATGCTCTGCGGTTCGCTCGACAAATCCGCGACTTCGGGAACACTCAACTGCATCCGCGCCGCGAGCTGGTAGCTGGAAATTCTCGCTGACAGTTCGCTGTCGCCCGGGAAGTGTTCGAGATGCCGCTTGTTCATTCGCTCCAAAAAAGCGAGCGTTGCTCGATCGGTCTTGGAGCTGACCCCGGGCGGAATGTCGAGGTTGCCCAGCGGCCGGAGCGCACTGAGCTCGGTTCCCTGAAAGGCTGCGGGCAGAAACCCTGCTCCCCAATTGTTGACACTCGACTGCGGCGTGCCACGCGGATCAGCAATGGCGACGTAGGCAGGCAGATTTTCGTTCTCGGTTCCGAGCGACCAGGTCGCCCACGCGCCCATGCTAGGGAAACCATCGAGTGTGTACCCCGTCGACATGAAATTTTCGCCTGGACCGTGCGTGTTCGTTTTGCCGGTCAACGAATGAAGGAAGCACATGTCGTCGGCGAGTCCTGCTAGTTGCGGCACCAGATCTGAAATCATCTTGCCGGACTCGCCACGCGGTTTGAATTCCCATGGGCTCTTGGTCAGCATCCCTTGTTCGCCTTGAAACGTCACCAGCGACTCGGCTCCGGGCATGGGCTGACCATGCCGTTTGATCAACTCGGGTTTGTAATCGAAGGTATCGATCTGGCTGCACGCACCGGCACAAAAAATGACCAGCACGTTTTTGGCCGCCGCGGGATGATGCGTTTCGCGAGCCGCGAAGGGTTGCGTCGGATCAATCTTCGGTCGAATCGGCCCCGGATCTGCAAGCAGCGATTGTTGATCAAGCAAACTCGCCAACGCGATGCTGCTCAATCCCGTCGTCGCCTGAGTCAAAAAGTGTCGTCGATTCAGGAAAGGAGTCATATTCACTTTTCATCTGTGCTGGCGATCACGGAACAAAGACAAACTCATTGGCATTCAGCATCGCGCGGGTGAACTGCTGGATGCCTTCTTGTTGGATGAACGTTTGGCTATCGGCCAATTCTTCCTCGGTCGGATCCCGCTGAAAACACAACTGCCACGCGAGAGTGATCTGCTGCGACCGCGTTTCCGATTCCCGTTCCAGACGTCGCGCGAACAACTCGGCTTGCTGCATGACAAAAGGGCTGTTGAGCAGATTCAATGCTTGCAGCGGTGTGGTCGAACGACTGCGTTTGGGCACCACCATGCTCGCATCGGGGCAATCGAAGGCACCGAACACCTGCTCACGTTCTTGTCTCACCTTCGTCATGTAAATCATCCGTCGCCAATCCTCGGGGCCAAACGTTTTCTTCGCATGATAGTGGCGTACATTTTCCATCTCGACTTCGAACGGACTGAACCCAGGACCGCCCACCTTTTCCAGATCCAGCACTCCCGTGACAGCCAAAATGGAATCGCGAATTGCTTCCGCTTCCAATCTTCGCGGCGGGTATCGCCACAGCAGACGCGATGTCGCATCGGCTCGCATGGCATCCACGTTCGGCCGGTTGCTTTGACGCCAGGTGTCAGAATTCAAGATCAGTCGATGAATGTGTTTCAGTGACCAATCCTGATCCATCAGTTCGCTGGCCAACCAGTCGAGCAACTCCGGGTGACTTGGCGGCGAGCCGTTGAGCCCGAAGTCGCTGGGGGTGTCGACAATGCCGGTGCCGAAGTGGAATTGCCACAACCGGTTGACGATCACGCGCGCCGTCAAGGGATTGTCTTTGCTGGCAATCCAAGTTGCCAACGCCAATCGACGTTCACGCTCGGACGCGTCGAACGCCAGATTCAACGAGGTGAAGACTTCGATCGCATCCGGGGCAACTTGCTCACGCTTGGCCTCCGGTTCGCCGCGGTACAGACGATGCGTCGGACCAGGCTGCGAGAACCTCCCTGCATAAACCCGTGTTGATTTCTCGAGTTCTTTCCTCTCTTCGCGAGCCGACTGCAACCGCTTCAGCCACGCTCTACCCTGGGTCGCCTCCGCATCCGAAAACTTCGAAAACTGATACTCGGGTCCGGAGGGTTTGCCACCTGCGAAAACTTCTCGATCCGCAGACGACGACAACAACTCCCACTGGTTCGCTTCCATCGCGGATTCAATGCGATACTCGATCGGCAAGCGATCGGCGTACTGGCCTTCGCGATCACGGCCCCAAACAACGCGGTCGATGACGGCGGGAGCGTCGAGTTCAATTTGGACCCAGCCGCCTTGGGCCGAGTCGACAATCCAGCTGCGATCATTGCCGTGACGCCCATCGTTGATATGCGTCAGTTGATGCTTGGGATGCACGAAGTCGCCGGACGATGTCGCTTTGGCACCGCGGCTCGCCAGAGCCACATTGGTCCCTTCCGCGTGGATCTCCAACTCGTCGATGCAACCTTCGCCGCCGGTGGTTCTTTCGATGGTGAAACGAATGAAACGTGCTTTTCGTTTCTCAAAGACCTCTTCGTTCCGCTTGGCATTGACCGGCGGGCGCTGGTTCAAATCCTCTTGGAGGATAAACTTTTTCAACCGGTCCGTTAGTTCGGCGATCTCCGCCTCGTTTGCCGCGAGTTGCTGTTTGATTTCGGGTGAAGGCGGCAACTCACGATCGCCGTGCTGGACGCCAGCGAACACGGCTTGCATCGCGTAATAATCGCGTTGGCTGATGGGATCGAACTTGTGATTGTGGCATCTCGCACAGCCGGTCGTCAGTCCCAAGAACGCCGTGCCGGTGGTGTTGATCATGTCGTCCAGTTCGTTCATCCGCTGAGCCTGCCGCAGTTGCGGATCGGACCCTTGCACTTGATCGACTGGCCCAGCCACGAGAAAGCCCGTGGCGACATCCGCCCCCAGAGCATCGCCAGCGATTTGCTGTCGAACGAATTCGTCGTACGGCTTGTCGTCATTGAGAGAGTGGATGATCCAATCGCGGTATGGCCATGCAGTCGGTCGCTCACGATTCATTTCATAACCATGCGTTTCGCCGAACCGCACCAAATCCAACCAGAACGTCGCCCCACGTTCTCCGTAATGAGAACTGGCGAGAACCGTTTCCACGAGCGTCTGCCAAGCATCCTCGCTTTCATCCGTCACGAACGCTTCCACTTGCTCGGGCGTGGGCGGGATCCCGAGCATGACCAGATACAACCGACGAACCAAAACGCGTCGCTCGGCAGCAGGCGACTGCGTCAAGCCATTGCCTGTCAATTTTCGTCGAACGAACTCGTCGATCCCTTTCGCTTGCGGACGCTTCACGGGCTGGAATGCCCAGTGCGTGAGATCGACTTCCGTTTTCGCGGGGCCATAGCTCTCCGGCGTCATGGCACCCTCGCCGATCCAGCGTTCGATCAGTTCGATCTCGCCCTTCGGCAACGATTCACCCGGCGGCATCTCCATGCCTGGTTCCGCGTGCCGAATCAGCTTCAACAGAAAGCTCTCATCCGGTTTTCCTGGCACCACGGCAGGCTCTCCCGAATTCCCGCCAGAGAGCAGGGGCGCCAAGCGATCCAATCGGAATTGACTTTCCTGCTCCTCCGGCCCATGACAATCCAGGCAATGAGCCTGGAGGATCGGTTCGATCTCGGTTGCAAAATCAACCGCTTCTGCTTCGCACGCTGAAAAAACTATCAGCGAAACAGCGAGCAGACATTGGGCCTGGAAGGACTGGCTTGCTTGTTTTAGTTTCATATTCCCGCTTTCGAGGTGCATCGCCCTACCAGTATGCCCTTCCTCGCCGGTGCTTGCACAGCAATCGCTGCTGCGGTGGCCGAAACGCGGCAGGTTGAACGTGCCGGTTCTCCTGAGCGTCGTCATCTCGACGCGATGCGTTCGTTTCCTCCGCCATGGAGGAAACATTCCGTTCGATGTGCGTGGGAACCGGAGAAGAGATCATACAGAACTTTTCAAGGGCGTTTTCACCACGAAAGAAACGAAGCACACGAAAGGGAATGCTGAAACGAACCAGCTTGTGTCGTTGGCGAAGTTGAAGGCAGGCGATGAGCGGGTCGGCAGGCATGACTGGGCAGAACCATGTGAGGCGTTTGGGCGTTCGCCCCGGTCGTGCATGGGCACGAGCACGCTTGCCAAAGCGGTTGAAATGCCGAGGGACTTCTGCCGACTTGCTTAGTAGGGTGCACGAAATTTCAGCAAAGATGGATCGATGGTGGAATTGATTACGGGGTCATAGATTGTCACGTCTTGCGACGTGAAGTCATCAAATTCAGATTGGCTGTCGATCCGACGGACAAGGTAGGATTCTTGATCGATCCAGATCGTGATCGGGTCACCAGAAAACTGGGCTTCGATTGTGAAGCACGCATGATCGCCCTGTTGCTGGTCATCACCTCGTTTCGTTTTGGTAACGTCTGTCAACTTGCGCCCGCCGACTTCTCTTGGCAGTAGCAAGGCTGGAATGGTGTGGGCAGACCCTCCCGAGACGCCGGTCGCGCCTGCCAACCCAAGGCCCAATGAGTAGGGCCGTTCTGATCGTCGCCCAACGTCCCACCACGTCCGTACCTGACCCTGGTCTCGACAAACGATGTATCGGGACTGCGAATCACCCTCGACACTGAACTCGAAACGGAATTGATGCGGACGAATCATGGCGGTTGCAAACGGTTTGACCTCCGAGGATTCGCCTTCATCGGACAGGTAAGTTGTCGTCAGTGTGCCTGAATCGGTGTAGGTTTGGCATTCAGAATAGGTGGTCGCCATCCGGTCGAGTATCTGCGAAGCAGTGGGTAGACGATCGTCTGTCTCTCGATCGCAACCGAGCAATGGGACCGCCATGAGGAACACGACAAGGGGAGTCAAAGACACCTGAGATGGGCGGGCTGAAAACGTCATTTGCAGAGACTTTGTCTTGAACCAGGGTGAAGGATACCGTTTCCGACTAGGCTCAATAGCACTGAATTCTGGGCGCCATTTTGTTCTCGGATCTTGTCCGGAATGACTGGGACGCGGCAGAGGCGTTTCATTTGTTAAGTCGTAGTCGGCCGCCCGGCGCTCCTCGCTGGCGTGCCCTTCGTCTTGAGGTCACGGTTTGCAGCGACCGTCTTTGCGAAGTGAGCGGTAGTCGAGCCAACGTAGCGTCTTTCCTCTTCGCTCGTTGCTCGGCGACCTCTTGATTGAGTCAGCCGGAATGCGATCGCGATCTGGATCGTCTCCGGTAACCGTGGGCTATCGCCCATCGCCTGATCGCTCGATCTGACAGACGTATTCCATCAACAACTTGCTTAGGCGATAGGGGGCGGCGGAAGCGTGTCCATCGTTCGTGCAATCTCCGAATCGCCGTTTCAATGCATGCGACGGCTAGCAACCGTCTTCCCTGTCCGTGGAAGTGTTTTCAACCAACATTTGTTTCGCGGTGGGGTACCAGTACGTTTCGATCCAGTCGTCGCCGAGGGGTGCAATTCGATCCACCGTCCATCCTGCATCCCGCATCGAGAACATCATGCTGTCGGCGGCGGGCGCATTCGTCGAATGAATCAGCGCAGGACAAATCGCTTCTTGGGTGGTGAGGAACCTTGACACATCACGACCATCTCCGGGATCTGGATCATTTGGCGAATCAACAAATAGATCGTGATCCAGGCAGATCAAACACGGGGGCGAGGCAAGTTTCGTGTACGCCGCGATGAAGGCGGGAGCGGTTCGATAGACGTCAAGTCGAGCGTCAGGATAGTGCGCCGCGACGATCGTTTTGAACCGCCAAATGCGGTCAAGATCGTCTTCGAGCATCACGAGGTATTGCATTCGTCTATGGCACCACAAGGTTCAGTCGGGGAACGGCAGCTTGACCGAGCAACGCGAAGTTGAGTTCATGTTAGCCAAATCGAAAGTGAAGCGTGGCATCGATGAGTCCATGGTTCGCGTTTTGAACTGTTCGTCCGCAAATTTGCCCTGTGATTCTCTCGACGATATCAGTTGTCGATCGTGGTCAGGATCCATGCGGCGAGCAGCGTGTAAGCAATCGAAATGACCGAGAGTATCGACATTAGTTTTCCGATCCGTGCGATCGCTTGCTTCTGCGGCATGGTGCACTGCGCGCGAAGAACCGGAACTGCAAAAGCCAGCAGAATGGCAGCGTAAATCAAATGAATAGCATTCACTGCGGTCATTGCGTTGCGAAAGCCAGGTTGTTTGAGAAATTGGACAGGACGCGTTTTTTGTCGTTGGCTTTGTGTCGGCCCTGAAACTGAAAACTGGAAGTCGGTGGTGTTCACCGCGTTCCAACCAACGGCGAATGTCTGCAATCCCGTCGGGATAAAGCTTACGCAATCCTACGTTGCTTGGAAGGTCAGACGTTCAGCAGGCCAGGGCGAACGCCCAAACGGTTCGCATGGTTCTGCCCAATCCATCCTGCCAACTTGCGTAGCTGGATGGCACCTTGCGGCATTGCGTGCGGAGGTTGAGCATGAAATGAGAGTAGAACATTTGTCCCCCAATGTTTGCGTGGCTGGCCTCTGTCGTCGAGCAGCATGATGCGAATCCTTTGACAGGGACTTCGTTGCAACAAGGCTTCGCGGTGGAGGGTTGCTCGACGGAACAGTTGGGGACAACTGTTCTACTCTGACTTCGATCATTCGCTTCCGTAGAACGAACTTGCGTGCGGAGGTTGAGCATGAAATGAGAGTAGAACATTTGTCCCCCAATGTTTGCGTGGCTGGCGCTATCGTCAAGCAGCATGATGCGAATGTTTTGACAGGGACTCGGTTGCAACGAGGCTTCGCAGTGGAGGGTTGCTCGACGGAACAGTTGGGGATAACGGTTCTACTCTGACTTCGTCCATTCGCTTCCGTAAAACGAAGTTGCGTGCGAAGGTCGAGCATGAAATGAGAGTCGAACATTTGTCCCCCAATGTTTGCGTGGCTGGCGCTATCGTCAAGCAGCATGACGCGAATGTGTTGACAGGGACTCGGTTGCAACGAGGCTTCGCGGTGGAGGGTTGCCCGACGGAACAGTTGGGGACAACTGTTCTACTCTGACTTCGATCATTCGCTTCCGTAGAACGAACTTGCGTGCGGAGGTTGAGCATGAAATGAGAGTAGAACATTTGTCCCCAAATGTTTGCGTGGCTGGCGCTATCGTCAAGCAGCATGATGCGAATGTTTTGACAGGGACTTCGTTGCAACAAGGCTTCGCGGTGGAGGGTTGCTCGACGGAACAGTTGGGGACAACTGTTCTACTCTGACTTCGCTCATTCGCTTCCGTAAAACGAAGTTGCGTGCGGAGGTCGAGCATGGAATGAGAGTCGAACATTTGTCCCCCAATGTTTGCGTGGCTGGCCTCTATCGTCGAGCAGCATGGCGCGAATGTGTTGACAGGGACTCGGTTGCAACGAGGCTTCGCGGTGGAGGGTTGCCCGACGGAACAGTTGGGGACAACGGTTCGACTCTGACTTCGCCCATTCGCTTCCGTAAAACGAAGTTGCGTGCGGAGGTCGAGCATGAAATGAGAGTCGAACATTTGTCCCCCAATGTTTGCGTGGCTGGCCGCTGTTGTCGAGCAACATGATGCGAACGGTTTGAAATGGGCTCGGTCGCAACGAGGCTTCGCGGTGGAGGGTTGCTCGACGGAACAGTTGGGGACAACTGTTCTACTCTGACTTCGTCCATTCGCTTCCGTAAAACGAAGTTGCGTGCGGAGGTCGAGCATGGAATGAGAGTAGAACATTTGTCCCCCAATGTTTGCGTGTCTGGCCGCTGTCGTCGAGCAGCGTGACGCGAACGGGTTTGACAGGGACTTGTTTGCAACGAGGCTTCGCGGTGGAGGGTTGCCCGACGGAACAGTTGGGGACAACTGTTCGACTCTGACTTCGCCCATTCGCTTCCGTAAAACGAAGTTGCGTGCGGAGGTCGAGCATGAAATGAGAGTCGAACATTCGTCCCCCAATGTTTGCGTGGCTGGCCGCTGTTGTCGAGCAACATGATGCGAATGCTTTGACAGGGACTTCGTTGCAACAAGGCTTCGCGGTGGAGGGTTGCTCGACGGAACAGTTGGGGACAACTGTTCTACTCTGACTTCGCTCATTCGCTTCCGCAAAACGCAGTTGCGGCCAAATCAAGGGAACGGGGCGTTGTCGAGTTGGATGCCCGTTCCCACGACGGCCCCTGCCGGGGCGTTGAGGGATGGCGATGCCTCGCTTGTGGTCTGTTTCAACTCAGTTTGAGGGTAGCGGAACTCGTCAAGAGGTTCGTTGGTGGCGGGGAAACCGAAAGTCTTGACGACTTTCGCGACGGCCTTTGGTGGAAGAGACCATTGGCTGGCTGTTGATTGAATGCATTTCGCAGACTTCGCGATCCGCCGATGGCAACCGCCTGCTAGCTGATGATGTCGTCGACGACGTGACCGTGGACGTCGGTCAGACGGAAGTCGCGGCCTGCGTATCGATACGTGAGCCGCGTGTGGTCAAAGCCGAGCAAGTGCAAGATCGTGGCATGCAAATCGTGGACGTGCACGGGGTTCTCGGCAACGCTCAGACCGACTTCGTCGGTGGTTCCGTACGTTGTGCCCGCTTTCACACCGCCACCAGCCATCCAGACGGTGAACCCGTTGTCATGGTGGTCGCGTCCCGGGTTCGCTGAGACTGGCAATTGGACTGTGGGTGTGCGGCCCATCTCGCCACCCCAAATCACCAGCGTTTCGTCCAACAACCCTCGCTGCTCCAGGTCTTGCAGGAGTGCTGCGATGGGACCATCGCATTCACGTGCCAGTCGAGGGTGATTGCGTTCGATCGATGCGTGTGAATCCCAGGGCTGGCCAGCACCATGATAGACCTGGACATAGCGCACACCGCGTTCGCTCAGCCGCCGTGCGATCAGCATCTGACGGCCTTGCAGCGAGTCGCCGTACATCTCCTGCGTCTCTTTGGTTTCGGTGGAGATGTCAAACGCATCGCGTGCTTCCCCCTGCATCCGGAAGGCAAGCTCGAGTGACTCGATGCGGCCGGACAACTGGGCATCGTCACTGCGCTCGGCCAGGTGCATCCGGTTCAGGTTTTGGATCAAATCCATCTGCCGTTTTTGCTGGGACGGCACCAAGTACTCGTTGTCGATGTTGGCAACCAATTCCTCTGGGTTGGTGTATTGTGTGTCAACGTGCGTGCCTTGAAAGATGCCCGGCAAGAACGCGTTCCGCCAGTTCGCCGTCGCAGCGGTTGGCAAACCGGACGGGCACATGACGACGTAGCCGGGCAAGCTTTGATTTTCAGTGCCCATGCCATACAACGTCCACGCGCCGACGCTGGGCCGCGGCCGGACGATGTCGCCACAGTTCATCATCATCAAACCGGGCTCGTGATTGGGGACATCGGTGACCATCGAACGAATCACGCACAGCTTGTCCGCGTGCTGGGACAGCTCGGGAAACAGTTCGCTGATTTCAATTCCCGATTGGCCGTGCTTTTGAAACTTGAACTTGGACTTGTGCGCAACCCCGCCCAATCGCCGGTTGTTTTTCAGTTTGTCGTCCAGCGTTTTGCCATGCATCTTGGCAAGCATCGGCTTGGGATCGAACGTGTCGATCTGGCTGGGGCCACCATTGGCAAACAAGTGAATCACTCGTTTGGCTTTGCCAGGAAAGTGCGTCGGCCGGACTGCCAAGCTGTTGGCGTTTCCTTCGGGAGACGCCGCCTCGGCAGCGAACAGCCGGCCGGAAGCGCCGATGCCATCACCCAGCATGCCGCCATCTCGCAGCACGCCGGCCAGTGCCAGCATCCCCATGCCCATCCCGCTGCGACGAAGCATCGATCGGCGGTCGATGAAATTGTTCTCAAACATCACGGGTGACACTCAATCGAGGTAAAGGAATTCATTGGTCAACATCAGGGCCTGGGCCAATTGGTCGACACGACCAAGCGGTTGCGGTGCGGGAGGCGCGAAGTCTTTTTGGGACTGCCAGCGATCGCCGTTGAGCTCACCGCCAATGCCCGCAATCGTGATCGTCCAGGTGTGAGAGTCCGAATTCGAATTGGCTCCTGGGCTGGCGACAAAATCTATCACCTCGCCCGCCTTCACTGGTAACCGGGGCACCGACGGTTTGATCGTTCCACGAGCCACTTTGTCTGTCGTGCGGAAGTCACCGCTTCGAATCGACACTGTGATGCCATCCCCATTGGGCCTGGCATGCGTCACCTTGCAGGCGATTCGGACCGCACCATCGGCCGGAGCCACCCAGCGGCGAATGATGCTGTGCGCTGGATTGACGCCGCAATGTGCCGCGGTGGCCGACAACCGCAGGAATTTCAACTTCGGGTCAGGGAATGGTTCCGATGCCTGGTAGGCTTTGCCGGACCAATACGGAAGGGGTGTGAAGTCGTCGGCTGGGTCACCGGCATGCTTGGGCGTACTGGCGATGTTTCCCCAACCGTACTGCCAAACTCCACCGAGAGCCTGCCCGTCGGTGTCCGCAGCGGCGACCAGGAACCGTTTTGCCATCGTGATTTCATCCGCTGACGGATCACGCGAAAACACTCGCCGGTAGATCGCCGTGATCGTCGCCGCGTCGGCGTCGTTGCCATCGGCTTCGTCGGCAACACGGTCGGCCAGTTCACGCGCTTGCTCGGCAACAAACGGGTGATTCATGAAGAACAAAGCCTGCTGCGGAATCGTGGTCTCCGCCCGAGAGGCTGCGGATGCGGTGGGCGATGCAAAATCGAACGTCCGCAAGATCGGATCGAGTTCCAGACGGTCAACGTAAGCGTACAAACTGCGCCGAGTCGTGTACGGCGTTTCACTCAACTTGACCGAGCGTCCACCGACGGTGAGATCGATCGTACCTGCGACTGAGACGATCGAATCCCGCATCGCTTCGAAATCGAGACGTCGACGATTCTGCCGCCACAACCAACGGTTCTCCGGATCGACCGCGAAAGCATCCTCTCGCAGTTCAGAAGATTGCTGGTAGGTGTGGCTGGTCGTGATCGTGCGATGCATCCATTTCATCGACCAACCTTGCTCAATGAATTCGCTGGCCAACCAGTCGAGCAATTCCGGGTGCGATGGCGGTGAGCTTCGCAATCCGAAGTCATCCAACGAATCCACCAAGCCGCGGCCAAAGTAACGAGCCCAAACGCGGTTGACCAACACACGAGCGGTCAATGGGTTTTCCGCTGACGTGATCGCTTCGGCAAGTTCGCGGCGACCGCTGCCATCGGTGAACGGGCCGTCGCTGACGTCGGACAACAACGACAAAAACTGACGCGGCACCCGATCGCCACGACGGTTCGCTTCGCCGCGCAGCAGCACGAACGGATTGACAGGCTTCTTCAGATCGACCAATGCCATCGCTCGTGGCGGCGCGGCCGGATGAGTGGATTCGACCGCGGCGATGGCCTTTTCGCGATCCCCCAGAGCCTTGCGTCCTTTGCCCAGCAAACGTGATGCTCGCGCGACCGCTTCCACGTCGAGGTCAAACCAACCTCCGTCAGCCATCAGGATCTGACGGATCGCTTCTTGGTTTGCATCAGCCAGCTTGATCGCTTGATTGTCGTTCTTGACGTCCGCCGATTTCGATATCGCGTCCCAAGCCTTCAGCACGTCGTCCATCACGTCCGCATAAACGGCAATCAATTCACGCTGCGTCTTGGGATTCGATTCCACCAAGCCATCGCGGATGAGCGGATTCAGGTGCTTGTTCGCCCGCCAGGATTTCATCCAGCGAGGCAATTGCTTGTTGAATTGTTTCGTATTCGCGCCCAATGCTTGGTTCCATGGGCCCAGGCTGGGATGCGAAACATCGGAACGATTCTTCAAGTCCGCCGCCAAGCGTGCGTTCAGCGGCGTCATCGCGGTCTCTTTGATCTTCAATTGGCCAATCACACCACGGATCTCTTTTCCGCGAGTGATCGACAGCAAATAGAAACCGTCCAGGTACGTCGGCAATTGCTTTTTCAAATCCGCGATCGCTTGCTTTCGCAAGTCTGCTTTGTACTCGGCGAGCTCATTCTGCTTGGCGGTTAGTTGAGCCTGGAAATCCGCTTTCAATTCATCGGAGAATGAAACGTCCGTGTCGATCCGCGGCAGTGTCTCCGGAAGAGCACAACTCGCGAAAACGCCATACAACGAGTAGTAGTCCTCCGTCGGGATCGGATCGTATTTGTGATCGTGGCAGCGTGCACAACTGACCGTGATTCCCATCAACCCACGACCGACCACGTCAATTTTGTCCGCGATCTGTTCCAGGCGGTTGTTGCGAAAACGGGGGCCAACGGTCAAGAAGCCCAGTGCCGCCAGCGAGGGTGAATCGGCGTCTTCGGTGTAGAAATCCGCTGCGATCTGTTCGCGAACAAATTGATCGTAGGGTTTGTCATTGTTCAGCGACTGGATCACGTAGTCGCGATAGGTGTAGGCGTACGGGTAACGAAGTTCGGCTTGGGCCTGCCAATCGCGAGTGTCACCGTAGCGTGCCAGGTCCAACCAGTAGCGTGCCCATCGTTCGCCGTGATGCTGGTCGGCCAACAACGTTTCGATCCATTCCGAGACCACCACATCCGTGTCGCGTTCGTCATTCACAAAGGCTTGCACCTGAGAGTACGTCGGGGGCAGCCCCAGCAGGTCGAAGTGCAGCCTGCGGACGATCACCTCACGAGACGCGGTTTTTCCTGGCGTCAATCCATTGCGGTCAAGCGAGGCGGCAATGAATGAGTCGATTGGATGGGCCGATTTTTTTTGATTCGCCGCGGTCTGGTCCGCCGGTTTCGATGTGGTGGGAACCTGGGGCTTTTGCAGCGGTTGGAATGCCCAGTGTGACTCGGCGACGCGACCGATCGCCTTTTGGTCACCGAGTGCCGGAGTCATGTCCGTGGCATCGGACTCTGCCATGTCCTGAGCACTTGCGGGCCACGGCAATCCCATGTTGATCCAACGCCGCAGGGTCACGATTTGATCTTCTTCCAGCGGCCCGTCCGGCGGCATCATCTCCATCCCGCGTCGACCAAGCACCGCATCAATGATCAGGCTCTCGTTGACGTTCTTGGCAACCGCTGCTGGACCACTGATGCCGCCCTGCAAGATTGTTCCCAGCGAATCCAATCGCAGATCCGATTCCTGCAGCGCATCCCCGTGACACTCGTAGCAGTGTTCAATCAGCAGCGGTCGAACCTTTTCTTCAAAGAACGACTCACGGGGATTCAAACCATCGGCGTACGCACCAGCGCAAAACAACGCCACGGCAAGCAAACACGTGAGGTACCGGGCGGTTTGGTGCATCCAGACAGAAAGCACTCGTTGAGAAGACATCAACGAAAGCATCATTGAAAACCTATTCTTTCATCATGAAACGGCCCCGAAGGTGGGACGCACCCGGAGGTGCGTGACAGGGCCCAGCAGAGCAAATTGTAACTGACCCTGCCTGCCGGCACACGATCGAAGTTATGAGCGCAACTCGCCGTTGTTTTACTGACCGGCCGAGAAGACACCGTCGGTTTGGTCAAGGTGGCCCGTGAGTTCCGAGCGTCATGTTGGCTCCGTGACTTGGGGGTGGATGTCGGGATGATCGAACAACCGCGGAGCGGTGACAGTTGTTAGCTTCGGGCTTTCAACCCGAGGTCTCGGGCTCGCCCTCTCGCTCGACAAGCCGCGGAGCGGCGACAGGTGTCGAGCGATAAGATGGGAGATCGATTGAAAAAGTGAAATTGTAAATTGTAAATTTCAAAATCTGGGCGGTGGCGGCCACGACGGGGCACGGACCGGAGGAGCATCGTGGCGGCGATCCTCGCCCCGGATGGGGCCGGCGTTGGGCATGCCGCGTGGGCCTTGCTGACGCGTTTTGAAATTGCGTTTTTTCGACGGATGGCCAACGGCCTTTTTCAACCTCGTGGTCTGTCACAGCTAAAAGTGAGGGTTGATCGTAGTGGACGAGGCCACGAGTCCTTGGATTTGACGCCAGTTCAGGACTCGTGGCCTCGTCCACTACCCTAAAAACAAGTCCTGACAGACCATTAGCCAGCGGGCAACGCCCGTGGACCAGGAAAACACACTTCCATTTTGGCCAACGAGCCGTTTGGGCGTTAGCCCCGGTTGTGCGTGAAAACCGTGGCTAACGCCAACGGCTCACATACCCGATGACACCTGCGTACCTGCTCAATGGTTCTTGGGCAAGGGATGTTTGGCTTCAAAACGCCTGTATTTACAACGCAAACGGCTCCCAGAAGATGTGGGGTACAAAAAGGCTCGGAAGCCCATCCGACAACGCACCCCGTCCGACGGTCCTTCAAGACCGTCGAATCCATGCCAGGCAACTGGCCGTGGCGAACGTCCTTACACGTCGATTTCGCTGGCGTCTTCGGCGCGGTCCATGATGAACCGAAAGCGTGCCGATGCGTCGCGGCCCATCAAGTCGCTGATCGTGCGGTCGGTTTCCAGATGGTCGTCGATCTCGACTTTCAACAACGTTCGCTTGGTTGGATCCAGGGTCGTGTTCCAAAGCACCTTCGGCATCATCTCGCCCAAACCTTTGAAACGCGTGATCTCCGGATTCGCCCGTCCCTGGTGTTTGGCCAAAATGCGTTCGCGATCGTCTTCGTCAGCCGCCCAAAACGTTTCTTTGCCGATGTCGATTCGGTACAGCGGGGGAACCGCAATGAACAGGCGACCGTCAGCGATCAACGCGGGCATGTGCCGGTAAAAGAAGGTCAGCAACAGCGTCGTGATGTGGTGACCATCGCTGTCCGCATCAGCCAACAAAATGATTCGATCGTAACGCAAATTTGCGAGGTTCAGTGAGGGCCCGATGCCGCACCCCAGCGACGCGATCATGTCTTGGATTTCTTTGTTGTCGAGGATCTTTTTCAGGGTGGCCGACTCGGTGTTCAGCACCTTCCCACGCAGCGGCAGGATGGCTTGGCAATTTCGGTCACGGCCTTGCTTGGCACTGCCGCCTGCGGAGTCACCTTCGACGATGAACAGTTCCGATTTTCCTTTGCCACCCGAGACACAATCCGACAATTTGCCGGGCAGCATCGTTCGCTTGGAGCCACCTTTTCGCGAAACCGCTTCACTGGCGGCCCGTGACGCGGCGCGGGCTCGGGCCGCGGCGACGATCCGAGCGATGACGGCATCGGCAACCGACGGGTTGTTGTTGAGCCATTGCTCCATCGCACTCCGCACACCGGATTCGACGATCCCGTGGGCTTCCGGGTTGTTCAACCGGTCTTTCGTTTGGCCTTGGAACTGAGGTTCCGCCACAAAGATCGAGACGATCGCAATCAAACCTTCGCGAATGTCCTCGTGTGTGATCTTGACCCCGCGAGGCGTCAGGCTGTGCGTGTCGACATGATTGCGAACGGCTTTGACCACCCCGCCTCGAAAGCCATTTTCGTGGGTGCCGCCGCTGCCCGTTGGGATCCCGTTGACGTAACTGCGAACGTGTTCGTCGGTCGACTCGGTCCACTGCAAGGTGACTTCCACCCGGTCGTCGGCATCGACACGGTAGGTGAACGGGGTTTCGTGAATCGTCCGAGCCTCGCGTTCCTTGATGACCTTCCCGAGGTAATCCACGATGCCGTTTTCGTGCAGAAACGTCTGGCGAGTCTTCGCAACTTCGTCGATGTACGTGACCTTCACACCACGATGCAAAAAACTGGCCGTTTCCAATCGCTGCTTGATCGTGTCCCCGTTGAATGTCGTTCGTGGGAAGATCGTCGGATCTGGGGTGAACGTGATCGTCGTTCCCGTTCCACGAATGGTGCCGCGAAGTTTCTGCAACTTCGAGGTGGCCTGACCGCGGCAGAACGTCATCCGGTACTGAGCCCCGTTGCGTTTGACAACCGCAATCAGTTCTTTGCTGAGCGCGTTGACGACCGAAGCCCCGACCCCGTGCAGACCACCGGATGTTTTGTAGTTGTCGCCTTCGAATTTCCCGCCCGCGTGCAGCACGGTGAGCACCATTTCCAGGGCCGACTTCTTCGTCTTGGGGTGCTTGTCGACCGGGATGCCGCGACCATTGTCGCTGACCGAAACGGTTTGCCCGTCTTTGTGAAGTGTGACAGTGATTTCGGATGCGTGGCCGTTCATGGCCTCGTCCACCGAGTTGTCGACGATCTCCCAGATCAGGTGATGCAAACCAGTGGATCCCACTCCACCGATGTACATGCCGGGACGCTTGCGCACAGGCTCGAGGCCTTCCAGCGCGGTGATGTTTTTGGCGTTGTATTCTTTCGGTGCAACGGACATGCAGATGAGGCGTTGAAAGTCGAAGGGGTGGGTGAAGGTATCAGCCTCGGCGGGTTGCCAAGGCGATCGGAATGGCAGTGTGCCGCAGCGTCAGTCTTCGAAGACGGGTGGTGGTTCGATCGGATCGCGAACGATTTCGGCAATTTTGCCGTTCTTCTGCAGTTCGATTCCGCGACCACCCCGCGACGTTGTGCGGTACTTGACCGTCGAAATCGTCTTTTTAGCGCCACGGTTGGTCACCACGTTGAGCAGATCCCTGTCCCCGGTGGAGGGTTTGAATCCAAGCAATTTGTCGCTGGCGGCGAGTTTCAATAGCAGCACACCTTTGCCGGCGCCGGACAAGTAATTGATCTCATCGGCTGGGCAAACCATGGCTCTGGCGTCCGCTGAAACAGCCAACACCGTTTCCGTCCCGGTGATCGGCACCACATCCACGACGCTGGCCCCTGGTTTCACTCGTGCGAACTTGCGTCCGGCGCGGGTCGAAGGTTCCGCGAAGGGCTGCAAACCAAACCGCAGGGCATACCCGTCCGTGGTCGCGGCCAACCCATGAATCGCGGGGTAGTAATTCCCCTTGGGATCTTCGCTGATGTCGCCAAGAATTCTGGGGTCCATCGACAATGCTGCAATGATGTGCTCGCCGTCTTTGAACTTGAACAACTTTTGAATCGGTTCGCCGAAGCCGGTGGAGGCGGGGATGTCGATCATGCGAGCGGTGTAGCAAACGCCCAAACTGCTGAAGCAGGCGATCGTCGTGCGGGTGTTGCCCGAGACACAAGCCAGCACCGCGTCTCCTTGTCGGAGGCGACTCTTCGAGGGATCCGCGATTTGCTTTTGCCGTTTGACCCATCCGTCGACGGTGACCATGACGTGGCAATCTTCGGCGACGATGAAATCCTCTTCGGTGTACTCCACTTCTTCGGTCGGCACGATGAGAGCGCTACGGCGTCGTCCGTCGGGCGTGTTGCCATATTCAGTGATCAGCGATTGCAACTCGCCCTTGATGATCGCCCAACGTCCCGAGGAGGTGTAATCGTCTCGGTCGTCGGCCAACAGCTTGTTGATTTCATCGACGCGTTTGCGTTTCTTCTTCAGTTCGTCCAGCACCACGTTGATTTCCAAGCGTGCCAAACGATACAGCTTCAATTCCAGAATCGCATCGGTTTGTTCCGCGTCCAAGCCATTGGAGGCTTGCACATTTCGACGTGACTTGCCCGCTGCAATTTCCTTGACCGGGAATCGCTTCATGATCTTTTCGGCGGCGTCGGCTTTGCCTTCGCTGCTGCGGATGATCTTGATGATTTCGTCCAACGCATCGAAGATCAATGCGAAACCTTCGAGGATGTGAATCCTTTTCTCGAGGGCTCGCAATTCGTTGGTGAGTCGCGCGGTCAGCACGTCCAAACGGAAATGCAAGAAGTACCACAGAATCTCTTTCAAACCGAGTCGTTTGGGAGCACCGACTTCGGGGTTCTCGGTGGGCGTCAGACACGTCAGGTTGACGTTGAAGTTGGTTTGCAGGGGTGTGTGCTTGTAAAGATACGCCAGCACTTTGTCTGCATCGGCGTTCTTCTTCAGCAGCAGATCGACTCGGATGTCTTCTGTTGAGAGGTCGCGGACTTCCTGAACCAGTGGCAGTTTGCTGCTGTAGACCAGTTCCGCGATGCGTTCGACCATCGCGGCTTTGTTGACACCAAACGGAATCTCGGTGATCCGAAGGGTGTCGCCGGTTCGGGACTTCTCGGCGACTTCGGCAACCCCACGCAACTTGATCGTGCCCGTGCCGGTGGCGTAGATCTCACGCAGTTCCTCTTTGGTGTTGGTGATGTGCCCGCCGGTGGGAAAATCCGGTCCTTGAATCGCATCACCGGCGACCAGTTGGTAATCCTTGATGTCCGGATTGGCCAGCAACTTGAGCAGCGCGTTGCAAACCTCTTTCAAGTTGTGCGGCGGAATGTTGGTCGCCATCCCGACCGCAATTCCGGTCGCCCCGTTGACCAGCAAGCTGGGGACGCGAGACGGCAACACAACCGGTTCTTCTCGCGTGCCGTCGTAGTTCGGCTTGAACGCCACGGTGCGGCTGGAAAGATCCGCCAGAACCTCCGAGGCGATCGGTGTCATGCGGCATTCGGTGTACCGCATGGCCGCCGCGTTGTCGCCATCGATGCTGCCAAAGTTGCCGCTGCCGTCGATCATGGGCATCCGCAACGAGAACGATTGGCTCATCCGAACGAGCGCCTCGTAAATCGAACTGTCACCGTGGGGGTGGTAGTTCCCCATCACGTCGCCGACGACCTTGGCACACTTTCGGTGCTTGGCCGACGAATCGAGTCGCTGCTGCGACATCGTGTACAGAATCCGCCGCTGGACCGGTTTGAGGCCATCGCGGACATCCGGTAGCGCACGGCTGGTGATGACCGACAGCGAGTAGTTCAGGTAGCGATCTTGAGCCGCGAATCGAAGTGGGATGTTTTCGATGGCAGCCAGCAGCGACTCGTCAAACGGGTCCACTTTGCCTCGTTTGGAGCGACTGTTCTTGGCCGAACTGGAGCGACTGGATGCAGAATCGGAGGGTTTGCGACGTTTCGCCACGCGGAATCAACCTAAATCGTTGGGGACGTTTGGTGTGAGGGGATGAAATGCAGGATCGCGGATGAGGATGCGAGTTTGGGGGTTATAGCGACCACGGGGTTGTTAGCGAAACCGCGGATTGCCGCGTTTGAATCGCGTCGGTCGTCGATTGGGATTGAAAAAGCTGGTCCGAGTTGGGCGAACCGTGCCTGCTGGGCGAAATCCCCCGCCTTTCACGATCATCATGCCGCATCAGTATCGGCTGTTTTTGTTTCCAATTCGCGTCGAAACCAAATCCCAGACAACTGGTCCGTCGTCGTTCGAGGAGGAACGCAAGATGAAGCGAAATTGGAAAGCAACCGTGGCGACGGTCCAAACCATTGCCACGCAAATCACCCGCCGCTCACGCACCCTGGCTGCAATCGCCATCGGAACAGCCAGCGTCACGCTGTTTGCTCCCGCCGCGATGGCGCAGGGCGAGCACATCGTCAGCTCACGCGTCGTCAGCGACACGGTGGTCGGAACCAGTGACTCCGGCCCCGCCACAGGCGGATGCGCCAACGGCGATTGTGGCGGAGCGTCCGGAGGTGAAACCGGCGTTCAAGGACGCGAGTACGGACAGCCCGACCTGTTCTACAACTACTACACCCAGGGCCCTGCCAACGCCGCGAACGCTCAGATGTTCGTGTCGCCTGTGCCGGTTCCTCCCAATGTTGGGAGCACCTACCTGACGTACCAGCCTTTGTACCCCAACGAAATGCTTTATTGGCACAAAGACCGCTACCACAACTATTATGACAATGGTCGTGGTATGAACCGCACGCGAGCGATTTACTACAGCCCGCCGGTTCGCCAAGCCGCCAGCAATTTCTACTGGAACACGTTGCGTCTGCCTCGCTGATCCAGCCTCTGGCAACGCGAACCTTTCGCGAAACTGACTCCCCCCGTCCGTTCTTTGCAGCGGAATGTTGTTGCCAAAACCACCGTCCTCGAGGACCCCCGAGCTATGAAACGCATCGTCCTTTGTCTCGCCGCCTTGGCTGCTTTCAGCGGCTTGGCCGGTTCATCCGAACAAGCCCAAGCGGCTGACCCGTACGCGGTGACCCAGGTTTGGAACCACAACTTTGCACAAACGCGTGCTTGGCACAGCAATTACTACTACGCCCCGAACGGGCAACCGACCGCGATGGTCGTCCCCCCAACCGCTCACCTGCGGCAAACGTATTCGTGGGGCGTCAGCCAAAATACGAACCACCCGATTTATCACCAGTACGGTCGCAATGCTAGCACGCCAGGTGCAGCGGCACCGGGTCGTTTTCAGGCGACACCGAACTGGCCCAGCCACACCGATCAATTCGGTTTGAACTACGTTCGCGCCCCTTGGTGAGTTGAACGCAGATCGAACAAGCCATTTTGAAGCAGCGGACGAATACTTCCGCTGAATCAATGCAACACATGACGGGACGGTGTTCCCGCTGAATCAGCTCGTCCGGGGCTGATTTGGCGGAGGCACCGTCTCGTTTTTTGCGCGCGGTAAGAAGTTCCCGCCCGGGACGCTTCCACAGCATGCAGGCGCCGTCTCAATCAGAACAACCGCCATAGTTCACGCACGCCGCCTGGAATCCCATCCCAACCGGACGGTTGTTCACTGAGCTCGCCGCATCGATCGTGAGAGCGTCCTAGGCTTCAGAGTCACAATCCAGCGATTGCGTCCTGAACGGTGTTGGCCGCCAAAGGCGGGGACAGGGATCATGCACCCACCCCCACTTTTGCCACCATGTTCCCAATTGATACACAGACCAGGCATCGAAAAGTGGACCAAACAGGCCGACTTTGCCGATGAGAAGGTTGCTGGATTGAGACGCATGCGTTTTTCGTCTCACTCATTCAAATCTTCTTTGGTTCGTCATGGCTCGCTTGCAATCATCGATCGGATTGGTCACCGGAACCGACATCGTCGGGACGGTCGATCAATTGATGGCCATCAGTGGACAACCTCGCGACCGCCTGCTCGCGAAAACAGAAGAGCTGCTTGGTCAACAACAACAAATCGCCTCGCTGACAGCGTCTGTGATTGGTGTCCAACTGTCTGGCGATGCGCTCGGCTCGTCGGCGTTGTTCAGCAGCAAGAACGCGACTTCGTCCAATGACGATGCGTTGTCCGTGTCGACTCGCGACGAAGTCACCAACGGCAACCACCTGATTCGCACGCTCCGGACGGCCGCCACCCACAGTGTCGCTTCCGCGCAGAGTTTCAGCTCGTTCGATGAGGGGTTGAGCCTGTCGGGTTCGCTCACGATCAAACCTAGCGGGTTTGTTGACACCAAGGTCAGCCTGTCCCAGCTCAACAATGGCTTGGGCGTCGAGGGCGGTTCAATCCGCCTGACCGACCGCAGTGGAACGTCCGCGGAGGTCGACCTTTCCCAAGCTCGCACCGTCGACGATGTGCTGCAAGCGATCAACGACGCTGACGTTGATATCCAAGCCACGACATCTGGCGGAAAGATTCAACTGATCGATCAGACGGGCCAAACGCTCAGCAATCTGAAAGTCGAACAACTCGGAACCGCGGAAACCGCCGCTGACCTCGGCCTGCACGGAATTGATGTGGCCGCCAGCACCGTCGACGGCCACGACATTCCGATGCCCGACGGGGTGGAATCACTCAACGGAGCCAGCCTGTCGCAATTGGGCGGTGGCAACGGGCTGGGCACCCTGACGACTCTGGACATTCAAACCGGCGACGGCAGCACGGCCAGCGTCGATCTGTCCGGGGCAACCTCGCTCAACGAAGTCATTGATGCAATCAATGGCAGTGGACTGGACGTCATCGCTCGAATCAACGACGCCGGCAACGGACTCCGCCTGCGTGACGTCTCTGGCGGAGCCGGCACGTTCGAGATCAGTGCGGCGGATGATACCGCTACCAATCTCGGCATCGCCGCCTCAACCACCGATGACATCGTGGTTGGCGAAGACCTCAACTTTCAATCGGTGACGGTCGACACCAAACTGTCCGAATTGAACGCTGGGGCAGGCGTCGGCTCCGGCAGCTTCACCATCCGAGACAGCAACGGATCCACTGGCGGGATCAACTTGGCCGTTGACGAGATTGAAACGATCGGCGACCTGATCGATCGAATCAATTCCTTGGAGATTGGTGTCGAAGCCGCGATCAACGAAAGCGGTGACGGCGTCGTGATCACGGACACCGCTGGCGGTGCATCCACACTCAAGATTGAAGACACCGGCACCGGAACCGTCGCCGCCGGTTTGGGATTGGCGGGCACCGCTGCCCCGGGCGAAAGCATCGCCGGCAGCGAGTCCATTTCGATCGAGATCACCGAAGACGACACGCTCGAATCAATCGTTGAGAAGATCAATTTGTCGGATCGCTACGCGGACGCATCGATCGTGTCGAACTCCGACGGTTCGTACGGGTTGCAAATCCGAAGCAAGCAGGGCGGCGACGCAGGACGGATCTCCGTCAACCTGGAAGGGATCGACCTGAATCTACGGACCGCCTCGAAAGGCCAAGACGCTCTGCTGTCGATCTCGACCGACGGCGGAACCGAACGTTTCTTGACATCGACCGACGGTGTGTTTGAAGACGAAATCAGTGGGCTGAATCTGACCGTCAAGGAATTGTCAGACGATCCCATCAGCGTCAACGTGGACGACGATCACGACACAATCGTGTCCGCCATCACACGATTTGCAGATCAATACAACAAACTGATCGACAACATCGAAGAAGTGACGTTCTTCGATGCGGAAGCCAACGAAGTGGGACTGCTATTCGGATCCTCCGAAACCTTGCGGATCCAAAATGGGTATTCGCGATTGCTGACCGGAACGTTGCCGTCGAGCAGCGGCGACTCCATTCGCTCGTTCAGTCAAATCGGCGTGCGGATCGATGAGAACGGCCAACTGCAAGTCGACGAAACCAAATTGAAGGCCGCCTTGGAAACCGACACGGATGCCGTGGAAGAGTTCTTCAACAAAACCAACGACGAGGATGAGAACATCGGCATGGTGGGCCAGTTGAAGAACCTCGCCGACACCTACGCCGGCGTGGACAACGGCATGTTGATTCGCAAAACACAGACTTTGTCGGATCACATCGAACGCAACGATGACCGGGTGGATTCCATGAACACTCTGTTGGACGCTCAACGAGAACGATTGCTGAGCCAGTACTACGCGATGGAAGAAGCCATCGCCAAGATCCAGGCCAACACCTCTTCCATCAGCAGCATCGAGTACATCGGCCCGGTTGGCTCCGAGTGATCAGCTCCGAGTGATCGCCAACGGAATGCCCGGCAGCCTGCCGTTCAACGGCGGTGGAGCATCACCACGACTCTTGCCGCAATCGCTTCGCTGCGTCCGACTGCGTCGACTCCTTCTCCGGTCTTGGCCTTCAAACCAACCTGCTCGACGCTGGTTTGCAACATCTCCGCTAGCGTTTCCCGCATCGAGTCAATGTGCGGTGCCATCTTGGGCTTCTGCGCTAGGATGACCGCGTCGAGGTTGTTGATTTGGTACCCCGCCGCCTGCACTCGCCGGAGCGCTTCGACGACAAAGTCGCGGCTGTCTCGGTCCCGGTTGACTTCGGCATCATCCGGGAACAACCGGCCGATATCAGGTCCGGCGATGGCTCCCATCAACGCATCGGTGACGGCGTGCAGCAAGACATCGGCGTCGCTGTGACCGATGGCATGAAAATCCCCGGGAATTTCAACACCACCGACACGCAGTGGACCGCTTTCCCCCAGCCGATGTGAGTCGTACCCCAGTCCAATTCGAAAGGCGAGGGATGGAGAACTGGTCATGAAACAATCCGTCGGAGTACCGGAAACGAACGGGCAACAAGGGTCCAAGCAACCGAGCGCCGGGCTCAGCCAAAGTGGGCTGGCGTCCAGCAGCGGACCATAAATTCAACGGTATCACCTGATTCGACAAGCCGCCAACGCAAAACAAATCCTTCTGAGGCACCGGGAAAGCGGCCAAACACGTACGGCACTTGGTTACCGGGAGATGATCGAGGTTGGGTGGAATATCGACGTGGTTGGCAAGTCGCCGATTGGCGCTAGCCTGGGCTGTCAAAACTTGAGGGTTATCACGAACAATACGGCGATAATTTTGGTTCTGTCCCACGCCCCAACGGGGCAGCGCTATAATAGCCCCAGGCATCGCCTGGGGTTTCGTGACGGAGGCTCCATCGCGAGCCCCAACGGGGCGGCCCTAACAGAGAATCCCCCAAAAACGCTAGGGCCGCCCCGTTGGGGCTTTGCAATTTTGGTCCCGCCATAAGCCAGGGCGTTGCCCTGGGCTGTCATAGGTCTGCCCCCTTGGGGCGGAGTCGTGGAACAGAACTTGCGCAAACCGATACGCTCCACAACACCAAGCATTTCGCAGCCCAGCGGTAGCCCACGGTTACCGAAAACGAACCGGACGCGATCGCGTTCCGGCTGATTGAATCAACAGCCTGTGGCGCGCCGGGTTCGTATTTTGACTTGCAACGAAGGAGGAAACCTGCCTGCTCAATCCTGAGCATTCACTCTGTCACCCGCGTGCAGCGAACCGACCGGAATCATTTGCCGCAGTCCAATCGACCTGCGGATGAAGCCGAATTTCGTCCACACACGCCCCCTAGGAATCTCGGGGGCCTTTCAATGCAGTTGAGACGACTCGGTCCTCCACGGGATGGAATCCCCAGGGGCCGTCACCCGAATCCTAGTTGGCGAACAAACCATCGCCCGAGTTCGTGCGTACGTCGCGAACAAGGAACCTCCTGAACGAATGTTTCTTGCCGGGGCCAGCCCCTGCGAATCGACGGGCCCTTTCAATGGACGGTCCCACCCTTTCGCGATCACGCTCGATTTGGTGTGCTTTCGCGTCCCATCGTACGTTTTCCCTTCCTCGGTCTTTCGCATGCTCGCTTTCTCGAACCAATCTTCTCGACGGTCACGCAGGCTAGCAACGGCCCCGATTTTGATCGCCATGTTCTTGACGGCTGGACTGGGCGTTCCCGCTCTGACGGGCTGGGTTGATCCAGCCACGGCGCAGGAATCCGGAGCCAGCTCGGACGAGGATGCCCACGACCACTCTCACGACGACGCCGCCCAGACGCAGCAGGGCGTTGACGGTGGCCGAGTCAAAGACGATCCCGAGATGATCGCCAAGACCTTGGCGGAGATGCCCGACGATGTTCGCAAAGAGGCCGAGGAGATCTATGCGAAATTTCGTTCCACTCACCATGAGTTGCTGGCATCAATGCTGGAACTTCGCAAGATTCACATTCGATACAACAACGACATCGATCGCAGCCGGGAAGCCTCGAAAGCATTTCGGGTTCAGCAACACAAGACATGGGACCTGATGCAGGAGCAGATGGAAAACTCGGTCAAGGTTTTTCGATTGCTGCCCAGTCCTGAAGCGGCCAGCTACATGGTCACAATGGTCCAGCACCATTTCGACAACGACATCTACGATCTCGCCACCTTCGAAGCCGCGGCGAGATTGATTGATATCGGCCAGAACTATCGCTACTTGTTTCTGACCGCTGCGCGGGCGGGAATCGCCAACGGCAACTTCGAGACCGCTCGCAAGGTCTACGAATCACTTGAACAGGACGAACTGGAACAGGTTGACCTGGCCAACAAGCACTTCCTCGATGCATTGGAAAAGCAGTACAAAGAAGAACAAGAACGGATGGAGAAGATCGATCGGGATTCGCTTCCACAAGTTCGCCTGACCACCACTCGCGGTGATGTCCTGATCGAGCTGTATCCCGAAGAAGCTCCCTCGACGGTGGCCCACTTCATGAAGCTGGTGGAAGACGGGTTCTACGATGGCCTGGACTTCACCCAAGTCGTTGCCAACATGCTGGCGATGTCAGGTGACCCGGCCGGAGACGGACGCGGCAACAGCGGCCAATTCTTGATCGATGAGCACACCAACGAGAACTCGCATCATGTTCTCCGGGGTTCGGTGGTGATGGCCAAGATCCCCATGGGCGAAGGCCGCTTCATCGAAAACTCCGCCAGCTCACAAATCGCCATTTTCTTCTTGCCCGTCGCCGTGGCCTCCAGTCACCAGACCGTCTTCGGAAGGGTCATCGAAGGCATGGACCGCGTCAGCGCGATGCGCCGCCGCGATCCATCGAAGAGTGACGAGAAGAAAATCCAGTTGCCGCCCGATGCGATCATCTCTGCTGAAGTCGTTCGCAAGGGGCCAGATCTGCCTGAACCCAACTACGTCGATATGCAGGCAGAATTGGAAAAAGCGGAAGCAGCCGGCCTGATCAAACTGAAAAAGCCGAAGGAATAGGCCAACATTTGATCGAATTGCCGTTCACCGCGGCGGCATTGTTGGCCCCTTGGTTTCGACTGGGTTAAACTGCACGCTGCAGCAGTGGCGGCCTCGCGTCTCTGTCCCCGCCTTGTCGAAATCCCCTTCGCGAACATTTCATGCCTTCACGCTCCTCCGTGCCGCCCGAAAACGAATCGCCGAACGATCCAGCTGGCGATCCGCTTTCCGGTTCCAAGCGATCGGCCGTGTTGGACCAACGCGCCAATCGTCGCAAATTCATCCAAAGCGGCGGCATCATGCTGGCCGGCGGCAGTGTGCTGGGGACCAACCTCAGCGTCGCTCAGGGGGCTCATGTCTACGGCGACGACACGCTGAAGATTGGCTTGATCGGCTGTGGCAGTCGCGGCACCAACGCGGTGATCCAAGCCCTGAACACCGACGGCGCAACCCGCTTGGTCGCCATGGCGGACGCGTTCGAGAACAATTTGCAATCTGCCTACCGTGCCATCAAGAGCAAACACGGCAACAGCGGCCCAGGCGGGAAACGAGTCGATGTGGACGGGGCTCGGTTTGTCGGCCTGGACGGCTGGAAACAGGTGCTCCAAAGCGATGCGGACATCGTCTTCCTCACCACGCCTCCCGGATTCCGACCGCTGCATTTCGAGAAGGCGATTGAAGCCGGCAAACATGTCTTCATGGAGAAACCGGTTGCGACCGACGCGCCGGGAGTCCGCCGTGTCCTGGCGGCCAACGAAGTCGCGAAGCAAAAGGGTTTGGCTGTTGCGGTTGGCTTGCAACGCCACCATGAATCACGCTACCGCGAATGTGTCCAACGACTTCAAGAAGGCGCGATCGGTGATCCAATCTTTGCCCGCGCCTACTGGAATGGTGCCGGGTCCAGGTTGCGCCCTCGTCCGAACAACGCTTCGGAACTGGAATATCAACTTCGCCAGTGGCAACACTTCAATTGGACTGGCGGCGACCACATCGCGGAACAACACGTTCACAACCTGGATGTGATCAATTGGGTGCTGGGGCAGCACCCAGTCTCCGCTCAAGGCCAAGGCGGCCGCGATTCACGATCCGATCAAACGCTGGGTGAAACATTTGATCATCACATGGTCGAGTTCACCTACGCGAAGGACGTGCGACTGCTCAGTCAATGCCGCCATGTTCGTGGATGTTGGAACACGGTCAGCGAACACATCCACGGCACGCAAGGATCCTGTGACATCAGCGCCGCGATCATTCGCGACACGAGCGGCAAAGTGGTCTGGCAGAGCGCCCAGAAAAACTCCAAGGACAAAGGCTGCCAGCAAGCCCAGGACGACCTCTTCGCCGCACTTCGAAATGGAGACATTCCCAACGAAGGTGAGTACGGGGCGACCAGCACCATGACCGCAATCATGGGTCGAATGGCCAGTTACTCAGGCAAAATCGTCCGTTGGAACGAGACCCTGCAAAGCGACCAATGCTTGGCCGATGTTGACGCGTTGAATTCCCTTCAGGACATCGCCCCGGTTCAGCCACTTCCCGACGGAAACTACGCTGTCGCGATTCCCGGGCAGACCAAAGTTCTCTAAGCAGGTCGGCAGGAGTGATCAAGCACAACCATGTGAGCCGTTTGGGCGTTCGCCCCGGTTGTGCGTGAAAACCGTGGCGAACGCCAGCGGCTCACATACCCGATGACACCTGCGTACCTGCTTAGCTCAAACGCCGGGGGAGCCCAATCGCATCAAAAGCGAACATCGCCGGATCTGAAACGCCATGCGTTCATGAACGGCCACCCATCCATGAACGCCCAACGGCGTCAGCCTGTCATTTCGCAGGCAAATCCGCGACGAATCGGGTCAATCGATTGCTGAAATCACGCACGTCGCTGCCGACCACGCGTTCAAAATCGATCATCCGTTGTCCGGACCGATAGGTTTCAAACGGAGGCCGTGTGGCCGTGAAGTTCAGAATGTCCGCGAAGGCATCGGTGTCGCGTTCGGCCAGATAAAACATCATCGACCAAGCCAGTGCGTAGGCTGTGTGGATCGTGGTTGGATTGCGAAACAGGTCATCACTGCGAATCATCCGGTCCACCCATCGCGCCACTTCGGCGGGATCATCCATGTCGATGGTTTCACGGAGTTGCCGGACAGAATCCTTGTTCACACGCTCGACCAACCGGGTCCCGCTTCGTCCCGAACTCATCGCGGTCGGTTCGAACATTTGACCGATGCCTTCCGTCACCCAACTCGGGGTGTCGTTGACTCGGCTGTGCACACCGCAATTGAAGGCTGATTGATGAGCCGCTTCATGGCGAACGGTTGCGGCGATGGAACTCAATGCACCACCGTCATGCGTCATCACACGGTTGCACTTGTTGGCGTACAGCCCCGCGACACGCGAGACATCGATTCCCAATCTCGCGATCTCGTCGTACATGGCGCGAGCATCGGGCAAAACCACTGCCACCATCGGAAAACGACCTTCGCGAACCTTCACGCCGCGTCGTTCCATGTAGTTCACAAACGAACGATGACATTGCTCGAACATCTTCGGCCAACGACTTCCGCGACCTCTGGGTTGGACCACCAAAAAGTTTTGGGTGGCAATCACTTCAAACTCCCTGCCGAACTCAGCACGCAATTGGTTGCGAAGTTCCACCGACGTGGTCGGCAGGAACTTCCCCGTCACCGAACGCATCGACTCTGATTTTTCTGTTCGACTGATCGTGTGCAGCCAACCGTCTCTGCCAATGACCAGCGATTCGTCTTGCGACTCAATCAAGTGCAGACCGCTTTGCCACTTGTTCCCAATTCGAAACTCGACCAACCCCGGTCGGATCGAGGGAGCCAGCGTTTTCGAGGACACGAGGTGCTGAGAGCGTTCTGGAGACGCGGGCGTGACTGGCTCACCACCGGCTTCGTTGTGCAACAATCCAGTGCACAGGATGGCAGCGGCCAACCCGACACCACGTTTCCGTCGAGATCGAGTCCTGCCAAACGACGCAGGTCGACGCCGCGCGCAAGCAGGCACGACGTTCAATGTTTTCGCGATGGTGGTGAAAGTCATCGACATGATGGAATTCAACGGCGAGGAGCAACACAGGAACACAACCGAACCGTTGATGCCCCCCAACACCCACGCGATCTATTCAAGCCTAGGTTAAGATTGAAGCGTCGGACGGGCGGACACCGGTTTTGGACGGAAGGTTCCTCGTACCCTCACGGTTTTAACGCTCACCATCTATTTTTCAGTTCAAAACTTCTCTCGAAAGCTTGACATGCACCGTTTTCACGTCACGCATCCTCGGCTTGTCACGATTGCGGTGACCTTGATGGCCCTCTGCGTGACCGCCATTGCCGGGACGCCGCTGTTTGGACAAGACGCAACCGAGACCACGGACCTGGAACTGGAGGTTCCGATCTGGATCGCCGAGCTCGACGCCGATGAAGCACAAACACGTCGTGCAGCGGAGCAAAAGTTGATCGATGCCGGACAGGAAGCCGCCGACTATCTCCCCGCGATTCTCGATGACTTGTCGATCGAGGCACGCGAACGCCTCAATCGGGTGCGTGCGGAATGGGCGACTCGCAAAGCGGAAACGCATGTTGAAACACAACTGATCCGCCTGCAAAACGCCAAGACGCTGGGTGAGGCTCTCGAGGCAATCTCGGCCGCCAGCGAAGTCGAATTTGATCTCGAAGCCGCTGGGCCAGGCATCGATCCAGGCCAATCGATTCAGGCCCCGCGTTCGCCACTGAATTTCTGGCACGCCGTCGACCATGTCCTCGATCAAGCCGATTTGGACATCAATTTCTACGGCGGCGACCGAACCACCTTGATGCTGATCCCACGCCAGGCCAACCGTCCGTCCCGGGTGGAATCGGCCGCCTACGTCGGCATCTATCGGCTCGAGCCCACGGTGGTGACAGCCCGACGTGTTTTGCGTTCACCAGAACTGAGCGGGCTGAACCTCAATCTCAGCATTGAATGGCAACCCAACCGAACGCCCATCGGATTGTCGCTGCCGATCAGCGCCGTCAATGGAAAGCTGAGCTCGGGGGAAGCCTTGGTGCCGCAAACCAGTGGTGAAACGATTGACATCGCCACCAACAGTGAAATGGCGCAGAGCGAGTTCTTTTTACCCATGCAGCTTCCCAGTTTGCCCGCGGAGAAGATCGAACGGTTGTCAGGAACGCTGACCGCAATGATCCCCGGCCGACGCGAAACATTCACCTTGGACCTCAACGATCCCGCCGCCTCTCAAACGGAAGACCAAATGACAGTCGCGATCGAATCCGTTCGAGACGCCGACCCACTTCGCGAAATTCGCGTCGGCGTCGAACTGCAATCCGCCGGTCGATCGCTGGAGAGTCATCGACAATGGATCTTCGAAAACGAAGCCTACGTTTTGCTCGAAGACGAAACACGATTGGATCACTTGGGTTACCAAGTCTTTCGACAAACGGATTCCGGCGTTGGGATTGGCTACCTGTTTGACTTTGGTGCCGCAGGATCACCTCCCCCAGGGTCAAAGCTGATCTACGAGTCGCCCACCTCCGTCGCACAAGACGCGGTCGATTTCATCCTCAACGACATCCCAACACCGTAAACATCGGGTGAACACAAACCGCGGTAGTGGATGAGGCAACGAATCCTTCGGCTCGGGACGTTTCGCCTCGTCCACCACCGCAATTCCGTATCCGATGCTCTCGCACCTAATATTCAGCCAGTCCCCATCGTAGTCCTGGTGAGGCACGACACATCACACTCCTTCACCGCCACCATTCCCGTAGTGGACGAGGCAACGAGTCCTCAGCAATTCCCGAAATGGATGAGGCAACGAATCCTTCGGCTCGCGTTTCGTCGCATCGTCCACAACCGATTCAGCCGAATTGATCATCTAGCGACATACATTCCACCGACGCAGGACCAAAGTTGATGAACCAACGAAACTTTCGCAACAGTTTTCTTGTCGTCCTGCTGTTGATCTCGGGATGCGGGCCGCAGTCCAATCAATTCTCGACCAAGCTCGACGTCATGAGCGAGCAAGCCGTTCCAGAACAACCTGCATCCTTCTCGCTCGCACAAGCTCCGAATCGCCGCCCGGATTTCGATGAGGCCGACACTGAATCATTGGACGCAGACCAATCAAGCGAGAACGCAAAAACCAATCGACGAATCGTTTACAACACCCACCTGTCTTTGGTCGTGAAAGAGTACGCGACCTTTGAATCAAAACTGCCAGCCCTGGTCGACCAGCATGGAGGATTCATTTCCAACAGCGAAACGAATCGCCGCTACAACAATCGACAATCTGGCGAGTGGGTCGCTCGCATTCCAGTTGCGAACTACGTCGCCTTCCTTCGAGGCGTCACCGGATTGGGATTTGCGGAATCTCGCACCGAAGACGCTCAAGACGTCACCGAAGAATTCGTCGACGTCGAGGCGAGAATCCGAAACAACAAGAAGCTCGAAGAACGCATCATCACGATGCTCGAAGAACGAACCGGAAAGCTATCCGATGTCTTAGAAATCGAACGCGAACTTTCGCGTGTTCGCGAAGAGATCGAACGCATGGAAGGTCGCCTGCGAGTGCTATCGGATCGTTCCGCTTTGGCGACCATCACGATTCAGTGCCGCGAAGAAAAGGAGTACGTCCCTCCGGCAGCGCCGACATTCAGTTCACGAATCCAGAAATCTTGGTCACACTCCATCAACGCGATGAAGCAGACCGGTGAACACATCGTCATCGCTGCCATCGCGATCCTGCCTTGGTTGCTTGTTTTCGGCGGACTCATTCTGGTGAGCGTTGCAGTGGGCCGACGATTGCTACGCAAGCGATCGAAGTAGCGGGGAAGAACGACACCGCTTGCTGCTTACGCTGCCGCCAGAAAACGATGCGACACCGATCGCTAGTTAGCAAACGGTCCCAGAGATGACTCCATCACTCGCATTCGCTTCATGGTGCAACGGATGACAGGTGGCACCATCCGGCGATCCGTTGCTTGGCTGGTCCAACCATTGCGTCGCAGCTAGTCCAGTCAATCAGTGACGTGTTTTGTCGGTCAGCGAGCGTTGAAACGGAACGAATACAGGTCTGCGTCCTTGATCACAAACCGTAGCCGAATGGGTTTTCCGGAAAGCGACGCCACGTCGCTCCCGTGATCCCATCGGACCACGCGGTCGATTTCATTTCCGATCTGTTCCACCGATTCGGAGAAGGTGAAGCCTGGGACGGGCTGTCCGACAGCATCCTGAATCTCCACTCGAACACCGCCGGCGGCTGAAGTCCCAAAGTTGATCGACAGTTCGTTGCCGGAAAACGTCAGCGGTTTCGTCAATAACTCGCCGCCGCGAAACGGTGCCTGAGCCGAAGTGAATCCATCGAGCCGCATCGAGTACCGGTGCAAGTGAGAAGTCGGTTGGGCATAATCTTGATTGAGGTAAACCGACATCTCCTCCGATCCTGTTGGCACGATGTTGAGCGCCGGGTAGTTCGTCCTCGAAACCCAGTTTTCCGCACCGATGCCGGGACGAATGAATCCCCCGAGGAAGGTCCGGTCATAGACCGACCCACCGCGAGAGGTCATCAAGATCGCATCGGAAGTGTCCTTGAAGTACCGGGGCGCAACGTTGATTGCCTCAGCCTGCGATTCAGACAGCACCTGGCGCCCCGGCATGAAACGAGCCGCCACGGCGACGTACAAATGTGGGGCACGGAAATAGGGATGCGTTTGGTTGGTATAGAGATGTTCCATCGGTGCCTTGCCCCCGTGGTGTCGATACTCCATCAAGGTGGGTGCGGACCAGTTCACAAAGTCATCGCTGGTCGATCGACAGATGCGACGAATCCCGCTTTCGAAGACACGAAAGTAACACAGGTACCGTTGTTCCGATGCAGACCAAAAGACAACGTTCTGCGAATCGAACATGTAGTCGTACGGAACCATCTCAGAGGAGATCACTGGTTCGTCCTGCATCTTTTCCCAATGAATGCCATCCGCTGAAACCATGGCGATCAAACCGCTGGTCATCGTCCCGCCGATCGCCTTGAACCGTTCCTGGGCAGGCACGTCGGGTCGAGTGTCAAGCATCGGGCTGAAATTGTGGGTCACCGGCGCCGCATCGGCCAGGACGATGTTGTTCTTGGTGCTGCCCTGGAACTCATACAGATTCAGCTCGGGTTTGACCCATCGAATCCCATCTTGGGATTCGGCATAGCAGTAGGTTTCGCCGGGGTTGCCATCGGCACCGGCTTTCGGGCTGCCGCGATAATACAGTCGGTACAGATCACCATCTTGAATCACGGTGCAGTATCCGCAGAACGGTCCTTCCCACGGTTTGTCGAACCGCAACGCCACCCCTTCATCCCGCGGCCGATTGAGCACCAGACGAACGTTTTCAAGCTGATCAATCAGCAGGTGATCGACGAACAATTCGCGACGGTTGCCGATCTCAATCCCTTCATCGTCAGCACGCAACGATGCCTGGGAATGGAACGTCACCGACAACAGGAACAAACAAACCGCACGGGCCAAGACACGCATTTTCAAACCACCTCGAATCGAGTTTTTGAGGTTAGCATACACCTTCCAATCGAAAGGGAGTGAAAAGGGAAGAACTCTCAACACCCAGCCCAGCGGGCGACACAAACTCAGGTTGCCCAAGCTTGCGTTGTCAGCTGGACTGGCGTTGGTTGGGTGATTGATGCCCGCTCGACACAACCGCAGCATCGAGACACTTTCGATGTTCCGCGATTCTTCGGTTGCACCAATGCTTGCACCAAGTCCCTGCCTTCATTCATGCATTTGCGAAAGGAATCGCCCTTCCTTTTCAAAATGGGCCTTGTCTCTATCTGTCATGCAAGCATCCCGTTGAAATTCAAGTCGCCACTACTGCAACTCAACCCATTTGTAGAGGTTGACGATTCCGTCTCCTTCAATCTCGATTTTCCCGGAATAAGACTTACCGACGGCTACCATCTTGCATCCCTACCGGGATGAAAACTTGCGCAAGCGACAATACTCTCCGAGCCCAAACGTTCAGCAGTCCAGGCGAACGCCCAAACGGCTCATATGGTGATGCCCGATCATTCCTGCCGACTTGCTTATCGGGGCAACAACACCCCAAAGACGGCAGCCCACCGCAACGCCCGCGTTTTAGCTACGCCAAAACCTCACGAATCAGGTGACCTTCGACGTTGGTCAAGCGTCGTTCAATGCCGTTGTGCTCGAACGTCAGACGTTCATGATCGAGCCCCAACAGGTGCAGGATCGTAGCGTTCAAATCGTAGAGCGGATGGATGTCCTCGACCGCCTTCTGACCGAGCTCGTCTGTCACGCCATGACTGACACCTGGCTTCACCCCGGCACCGGTCATCCAACAAGTGAATCCGTCGGGGTTGTGATCGCGTCCTTTGGCTCCCTTTTGGAAGAACGGCATGCGTCCGAACTCGGTGCACCAGACGATCAATGTGTCTTCGAGCAGCCCACGGGCCTTCATGTCTTGAATCATCGCCGCGGTGGGTTGGTCCAAAATCTCAGCGTGCGTGTCGTATTGCTCCTTCAGTTTGCCGTGCCCGTCCCAGTTGAGGGCACCGCCACTGGCATAGGCTCCATTGAACAACTGTACAAATCGCACGCCGCTTTCGATCAATCGACGAGCCAGGATGCAGTTTTTGGCATAGGCCGCACGGGTCGGATTGGAATCATCGTCCGCTCCGTAGCTTTTCAACACGTGAGCCGGTTCCGATGACAGGTCGGTGATCTCTGGAACGCTCAACTGCATTCGGGCGGCCAGTTCATAGCTGGCAATCCGGGCCGCCAATTTGCTGTCCCCGGGGTGTTGTTCCAGATGGCGTTCGTTCATTCGCTTTAGCAACGAGCGACTCGCTTCGTCCGCGACGTCTGACATGCCAGGCGCACGGAGGTGCCGAATCGGTGATTTCGAACTGACCGTCGTGCCTTGGAATGCAGCCGGCAAGAATCCCGGTCCCCAGTTGTTGGAACCATTCTGCGGCACGCCTCGTGGGTCAGGAATCGCCACATAGGCGGGCAAGTTTTGGTTCTCCGTCCCCAGTGCATAGCTGGTCCATGATCCCAGGCTCGGGAACCCATCCAACTGGCTGCCGGTGGACAAGAAGTTTTCCGCTGGCCCGTGGGTGTTGGTGATGCTGGTCAGCGAGTGAATGAAGGCGATGTCATCGGTCAATTCCGCCAGGTGCGGAAGCATGTCGCTGACCCACTTCCCAGTCTGGCCGCGTTGTCGAAACTTGTATTGCGGACGCGCTAAGTCACCCGCCGGCCCTTGAAAGGTGACCGCCGGCCCACCTTCCAAGGGACGTCCATCGAGCTTGATGAGCTCCGGTTTGTAGTCCCACGTTTCGAGTTGGCTGACCCCGCCAGCACAAAAGATCACCAGCACGTTCTTGGCTTTGGCCGGAAAATGACCGGGCCGCAGCGCAAACGGACGGGCTGGGTCGATCTGCGGTTGGTTGGCCAACAATCGATCCTTGGCCAACAAGTCCAAGAGAGCGATGGATCCCAATCCGGTCGCAGCATTGCCAAGGAACCCGCGGCGATTCAGAAATTGGCGACCGCCGTTGGAGAGGTGGGGAGTGGACATGGTGGAACGGGCAACTTTCAAGGAGACAGAATGAACGAATCGCGAAGGACGTGTTGAGACTCAAGGAAGAAACAAGAATTCATTGCAGTTGAACAAGGCTCGACAAAACGTCTCCAACCCAAATTCGCGAACAACGGAAACCGCGTCTGATAACTCTTCGGCCGACGGCTTTCGGTTGAGCCCTACCCAGTAGGCTCGCTGAACCTGTTGGCTGACATCGTCTTTCGCTTGCTCTTGCAGCACATCCGCGAATGCTTTGGCCTGTTCCATCGTGAAGGGACTGTTGAACAGATTGAGAGCTTGAATGGGGGTCGTCGACTCGATCCTTCGTGCGGCACTTTGCCCGCCGTCCGGACAATCAAATGCACCAAACACGGCATCTCGCTCACGTCGCACTTTGTGGGCATAGATCATCCGCCGCAGCCCATCCCCTTGGAACGATTCCACGGGAACAAACCCCGACAAGCCACCACGTTTGTTGAACAGGCTGAAACCGCGTCCGCCCATTTTCAGGTCGAGCTGACCATTGATCGCCAAGATTGAATCCCGGATCGCTTCCCCATCCAGGCGTCGCGACGGGTACCGCCACAACCACCGCACATCGGCGTCTTTCGCGGCCGCCAGCTCGTTGTGCTGAGTCGATTGGCGATAGGTTGCCGACAACACGATCACGCGATGCATGTGCTTGATCGACCATTCACCTCGAATCAATTCCAAAGCGAGCCAGTCCAACAGTTCCGGGTGAGTGGGCTGCGATCCATTCCGACCGAAATCGTTTGGCGTGTCGACGAAGCCGACGCCAAAGTGCCACTGCCAAATTCGATTCGCCATCACGCGGGCCGTCAGCGGATTGTCGGGACGCGCAATCCAATCAGCCAACGCTTTCCGGCGTTCCTGTTCGGGAGTCTTAGCAGAAAGTTGCACGTCGCCCAGCGAACTCAGCACCGCGGGAACCACCGCTTCCTTGGGTTGCTCCGGATCACCGCGATTCAGCAAGTGAATGTCATCGGGTTTGCGAAACGTTCCGGCGAACACGGACGGCCCCTTTCGGTTTTCGCGAATCTTCTTTTCGAGGTGGGCTTTCTCTTTCTGCAGGCCGCTGGCAACGCGGGTCTCATCGGGCGTCAATCCGACCAGCAGGAACTCAGCGGATGGCTTGGTACCTGCGTCCCAGACAACACGATCCCTGGAATCAGCGATCCGCCGCCAATCTTGATCGAGGGCCGTCTCGATGAGGTACTCGGTCGCCAAGCGGTCATCGAATTTCCCCTCACGATCCCGTCCCCACACGACCCGCTCGATCTCCTGCTCGCGAGCGAACTGCAGTTCCACCCAGCCCTTCCCGTCTTCACTGGACATCCACGAACTCGCGTTGCCGTGTCGGCCGTCGTTGATAAAACGTGGGTCATGACGGTTTGCAACCAGGTTGTCACCGGATGTTTTGACCGAAGTCCCCATGCTGGCCAAGGCAATGTTTTCGCCCTCTGTGTTGAAGACTTCCAACTCGTCCAAGCAGGGTTCCAGTCGGTTGGTTGCCAAAACAGTGAAACGCAGGCGATTGGCACGCACCGGGGTGATGCGATCGGTGTTCATCGTCGCTTGAACCGATCTGCGACGCGGTTCGAGATGAGCCAGCGTTGTCAGCTTTTCCTCCGACACTCCCGCTTCCAACGTGTAGGACGTCGCAAGTCGATCCGTCAGCTTTCCCAGACGGTCGCGACCCCAGACCACTTTCCCAATCCGTATCGGTTCCGGCAATTCAAACATCACCCACCCCGTGCCATTGGTGTCGGACATCCAACTGCTTGGATTGCCGTACACGCCATCGTTGAGATGGATCAACTTGTGATTGCTGGACTCCACGCTTCCCGATGCGGTTGCTTGAGCGCCCAGGGAAGCCAAGGCAACGTTTCGAGGTTCAGCCTCGTCGGTGTAGATCTCGAACTCATCAATGCAGGGCGCGATCAGGCCAAGACTGGGATGCAAGTTGGAATCGTGGATCGTGAACCGAATGAACTTTGCCTCCAACGGCTCAAAGGTCTCGGTGTTCTTGCGAGCGTTGGTGGTGCGAATCGGCTCGCCATCATCAGGCCTGGGCCGAGCAATGGGAACGAACCGAGAGAGCTGCTCTTCAATTTCCGTCACCCTTTTCGCCCAGATCTCTGCCTGCTTCTTGAGAGCTTCGGATTCGGGCGTCTTCAACTCACGATCCTTGTATTCGACCCCCGCCACGAATGCCTGCATGCTGTAGTAGTCTTTGGCCGAAATCGGATCGAACTTGTGGTCGTGACACCTCGCACAACCGACGCTCAAGCCAAGAAACGTTTGCGAAACGTTGTTGACGATTTCATCGAGCGAGTCCTGCCGAGCCAATCGTTTCGAAGGCTCGTCGGCACCGATCTGCCCAGGCAGCAGGACGGAAGCCGTGACCAAGAATCCGGTGGCCCGATCCCGCCCCAAGGCGTCCCCCACGATCTGCTCTTTGATGAACTGATCGTAGGGCGTGTCCCGGTTCATCGATTCAATCACGTAGTCACGGTACGGCCAAGCATTCGGCCGTTCGGTATTGACCTCAAAGCCATGCGTGTCCGCGTAACGAACCACATCCAGCCAGTGTTGAGCCCAGCGTTCACCATAGCGAGGAGATTCCAGCAATCGTTCCACCACCTCGCTGAAAGCCGCTTCCCCGTGCTCGAGGCGTCCTAGAAAATCGTTCACCTCGTTGGGCGTGGGGGGCAAACCTGTCAAGTCAAACGTCACCCGCCGCAACCAAACCACCGGGTCTGCTGGCGGCGAAGGCGACAGTCCTTCCTGTTCCAATCGGGCCAGCACCATTCGATCGAGGGGGCCGCGTGGCCAATCAGCCTTGGATACCTGAGGCATGTCCGGCATCACGACCGGTTCGAACGACCAATGATCCATGCGATCTTCCAACACCGCCAGGTCGACTCCGTCGGGCCAGTCGGCGCCTTGTTCGACCCAATTGGTCAGGGTCGCGATTTCTGACGATGACAAAGGATCGCCTTCCGGTGGCATGCGAGAACTCTCGTCTTCGCTGGTCACCCACTCGATCAACGGACTGTCTTCAGGTTCGCCTTCGATCACGAACGGCCCCCAACCATCGCCTCCCTTGAAGGCCTCTGATTTGATGTCCAGTCGCAATCCACTCCGCTGCTTTTCCTCGCCGTGGCAGGAATAGCAATGCTGTTGCAAAATCGGTCGGACGTCATGAACAAAGTCGACCTCGTCAGCCCGCAAGAGAACGGGAACCAAACTTCCGATCAAAAGAACGAAGAGAGGCAAAACGAACAGTCCGAAAAGGTTAGGCATGGGATTCCTACAGGACACTCTTTGCAGGGACGACTACCGGCAGGGTGTTTCCCAAACTCAAATCATTCGTCAAATGAACAGAATCAGAGTTGGAACAGCTGCGAACTGGTGGCCGAGGAGTCGTTAGGCGGGACCGCCAATTGTAGCAGAACTCGTCCAACGTATTTGCTTCAACCAGGTCGGCAGGAATGATCGGGTGCAACGATGTGAGCCGTTCGGGCGTTCGCCCCGGTTGTATGTGGGAGCAACGACGCTACCCAAAACATTCCAAATGCTGAAAGACTCCTGCCGAACTGCTTGTCACAACTTCCCCGTGTCTCCACCAGCAAAGAACGAAAGGAGGCCAAGCCATGCGTTTTGTTGGCGTAACACGCCGACAGACAAAGATGCGGACGATGCGGATCTTGTCTTGCGAAGCAACACCAGGCTGACACTGAATTATTGTAGACTCACGCTGCAGTCGCATCCCAATGCTCCGACAGGAGATGGCACGCATCTTGCGCTGATTCAACGCGGTTCGGGACAACGTCATTCACGACGTTTCGCAGACGCCAACGAAGTGCCCTGACCTAGCTTCCACTTGAGACCGCTCATGCCCACGATGCACCGTTTCCCGTACATCAACCGTTACGTCAACGATGTGTTTGCGAAGGAAACATCGCACTGGGACTTTGTCTTTCTTCGTCCTCTGTTGCTGGTCGCCTATTTTTTCATCCGCACGCTCCTGTTCCCGTTCAAGTTCGTTTTCCATCGGGTGCCATATGGATTTGAGGCCTACGCGATCGACAAAACGATGACGTGGGGAATGAAGCACTTGGCGAAGACGGATGCGGCAGAGCTGTTCCTGCGTCACGTGCAAATCGAGCCGATTCTCTATCGGCATGTGCTTCAACGCCAGAACGCCGATCCACCTACAGAAATCAAGAAGCTGAACGGAATCGATGGCGACTTTTCAGTTGAGAATCTGCCCACAGCCGTCCAGAACAACATGACCATCGGTCACGATTTGTTGTCGTATGAATTGGTGGATCGCTTCGACAAACAAGCTTTCCTGGACAATCTCGATTACATCCGCAGCCAGCGACCACTCGACCATGAACAATTCAGCAAAGAGGCGTTGAACGAAAACCGAGAACACTCTTGGCAGGTTCTCGGCGCAACCAACATCGTCCTGTTGATCGTGACGACGATCACTGTCTTCGGTGACTTGAAGACCACGATGAGTGCCCTGAATTCGTTCAGTTCCGACTCCATTCTGCTGTGGTGTCTGAAGCGGATCTATGCGAGTGACCAAGAAATTCAAGTTGATTTGGATTTTTTCATGCAAGAAGTCAGCAACCGCGGGCACTACCACAGCAGTGCATTTTTTTCCAACCCGAGCCAGTACCTGTACTACCACATCGTCTTTGACGAAGTCGTGTATGACATGCTGTGCAACCGACCGCCGAGTACACAGCAGTGAATTCGTCGCCCCCCTCGCGAAGCAGCCATCATCCTGTCGCCTCCTGTTTCATCACGCGGACCGGATCGTTCTTGCCCGGCCCACGGGTGACAAATGAACGCCTGACCGAATTTCTTGGGAATCTCCCCGGCGAAGAGGAAGTGATGCGGCAGGTGCTGCGTATGAACGGGATTGTCGGCCGACACTACGCTCAGGACACGAACCAAATACCCACGCACGATGTTTATGAACTGGGAACGCTCGCAGCCATGCATTGCTTGGATTCCAGCCCCCTCCAAGTCTCACCCAGCTACCTTGCCGCCGGCACAACCCACTGCCCGCTGTCAGGTCCTGGCCTGAGTTCCATCGTCCATCGTCAATTGGCAGATCGAGGCTATCTCAATCGGTCTGTCGAAATCAGTTCCCATTCAGGCATTTGCACGTCGTCTTCGGCCGCCTTCGTGGGGGCGGTGCGAGCCGTGAAGTCCGGCGACCATCATGCGGCCCTCTGTCTGGGAACAGAACACGCATCTGAAATTCTTAAGTCGACCAAAATCCAGCCGATCGATGACCGGAACGCTCACGTCGATCTCCGGAACAGCCAGTGGTTCATGGCAGTGTTTTTGAGGTTCATGTTGTCCGACGGCGCGGGGGCGTTCTTGATTGAGAACGAACCTTCAGACACGCGTCCATCGTTGCGGGTGAACTGGACGCATAGCGTTTCCTTCGCGCATGAGGCCCCACTGTGCATGAAGTTGGAAAACGAAACGGGATTGCTCACCCAAGATGTGAAAATCCTGTCGCGTCACATGTTTGAACTCGGTGGTCGCGCGTTTTCGCAATCGCTCCAACAGCACGGGGAATCTCTCGATGAATACGCGATGATTCTGCCGCACATGTCCTCGTTCTTCTTCCGACGCAAAATGGAACGCGTGATTGCCAGTCACTGCAGCGACCAATCTGCACCGGTGCCCTACTGGACCAACCTCGCGGACGTTGGCAACACCGGTGCCGCCAGCATCTACGTGATGCTCGATCACCACTTGCGTTCAGAAACACCCCAGGCCGGTGAGCGTTTGCTGTTGTTCATTCCCGAATCGGGGCAATTCAATTTCGTCCTGGTGAGCTTGACTGTGGTGATGCCATGAGCGAACACGCGTCGCCTGTACCGGTCGGTTCGCAGGTTGCCGTTCCGAAACCGAAACCGCGTTTGGCAATCGTCGGTTGCGGGAGCAGCGGATTGGTGACGCTGAAGAATGCACGCGATCAATTGCCTGATTGGGAGATCGTGTGCTTCGAAAAATCAGATCGAATCACGGGTTGTTGGGGCAATCCTTCTCCGGGATTTGTTTCGACCTCGACCAAGTACACGACGCAGTTTGCGTGTTTTCCCTTGTTCGATGACAGTGTCTCAGGTGACGGCGTGTCCGATTTCCGTGACTTCTTTTGCGACGGGGAGTACGGCGACTACCTGGAATCCTTCGCGACCGCGTTCTCACTTCATTCGTCCATTCGGTGCAAAACGCGGGTCGACCAAATCCGCTACGTCGAAGCGTCGAATGAGTGGCAACTGAAAACCCGCGGCCTCGAACCCGACGACAGCCCCCAACGAATCGAGATCTTTCAGGCGGTGATCATCTGCACGGGATTGGCAGCCCGAGCACGGACCATTCCGCCGTCCCGTGCCCAGTCGGCCAACCAAGCCAGCCTCCGTTCCGAAACACCGCGATTGCTAAACAATGCCCAACAGATCGATGAGATCGAGAATCAAACCGTCGTCGTGATTGGCGGTGGAGAATCAGCGGTTGATTTCGCCGATCGATTGTCTCGCCCCGAGCGGAACAATCGAGTCTTCCTCTCGCTGAAGTCGGGCATTCGGGTGAGCCCCCGCTACCACCCCATCCACGGCGTCCCTTCGGACTTTTTGCGCAATCGCCTGATGCTTTCAATCCATCCCGACCTACGCAATTGGATCGGGGAACGATTCGTGAAGGCACGCATTCGATACGCAGATGCATTTCGTCGATGGTTCCCGACCCACAAGGCCTCGCCATCCCAACAAGATGAGCCACAAAGCGATCGCGAGCGGAAGAAAAACGATTGGGCGATGCGACTGACGCGGGCCGCCAAGGATGACTTGTTCAATATGTTTCATAACAAGAGCGACCGCTTTCTCGACTCGGTCGCCGATGATCGCATTTGCATCGTTGGCCCCGCAGCAGATTCACTGGACACCTACTTCGATTTCGAACGCGAAAGGACACGGAAACTTTGTCCGGATGTCGTCGTCCCCGCGATCGGATACGAATCCTGCTTGGAAGCCCTCTCGGATTCAGAGATCCAACTGAGCGACTTCTACCTTGGCTGTTGCCATCGCAGATTCCGGAACCTCTTTTTGGTTGGGTTTGCCCGCCCCATCATCGGCAACGTCCCCACGATCAGCGAGATGCAAGCGAAGTTCGCTGTCAAACTGCTCTCAGGAGATTGTTCCCTGCCAATTGATTTTGCACGTCAGCATGATCGAGACACAAGCAATCAGCGGATGCGTTTTGGCAAACTCAATCTGGCAGCAATCTATCCCGTCGAGATGATTCCTTATTGTGACCGGCTTTCAAGACTCATGGGCGACTACCCCAGCCTCAAACGGTGTGGTTCACTCGGGGCCTGGTTCCGGGTCCAGTTGGCCACCTCAACCACGATGCACTATGAGCTTGATGATCGCTCCACTCGATCACGTTTGAGCCAGGCAAAGGTGTTGATGCCACCTCTCTTCATCGTCCTGTTGCTGATGCTCAAGCCAGTTGATTGGTCGTATCGTTTGCTGACGTGGCGAAGAAGAGCTCCAAAGAAAGTTTGACACGCCGCCCCAACCCTTCCCAGAACACCCCAATCACCGCCCACCAGAATCCCCCGCACTTCAGTTCATGTGCTCAGAGGTCTTGGGCCGGATCCACCAACTCGCTTTGGAGAGCAGGTGCAAACCTCCCCAGCGGCGACTTCAGGACTCGCAAGCGTTTCATGATCACGCCCTCTTCCAACAAGCGTTGTTCTTGCAAGGAAGGGTTGACCGGCGGCAACCTGCCGTCGTTGTAGACCACTCGCCACCAAGGCAACGCATCAGAGGATGCTCCGAGCAATTGCCCCACCGCTCGGTGGCGGCGCGGATAGCCTGCTCGCGCGGCGACATCGCCGTAGCTGACCACCTCCCCCGGTCGCAGTGCCTCGATGGCGGCGACAAAGGCGGTTCGCATGGGATCGGACTCCGGTTCTCGTTCGGTCCATTCCGGCGATTTGGGCGACTCAGAAGTCATGGGCTCAGAATTCCACTCGATTTTCGTTTGGCGGCCGCGAACCTGAATTTGGTTGCATGCGTCTTGACTACCGACGATCATGTCGTCACTGGGTCGCGATTCCGCGTCGCGACAAAACTTCCGCACGTTCGCTTGTCTGTTCTGGTTGGCACCTGGGCAAGTGGCGTCGAACCAAATTTTCAAAGGAGGTGATCAAGTGGATTATTGCTGTATTAGCCAACGGGGTGGAAACCCTTGACGAAAGTCGGCGGGCTGACGCCAGGGTCAGCCACCCCACTCGCGATCACTTTCTAGAACGCGAGCCTAGCCCGTTTGCTGAGATGGTTACCTTGGTCTCAGCAGACGGGTTTTTCGTGCGCTGACCAGTTCAGACCCACGCATGTTTCAATCCTAGTGGTCTGTTAAAGCTAAAAGTTAGGGTTGGTCGTAGTGGACGAGGCCACGAGTCCTTGGATTTGACGCCAGTTCAGGACTCGTGGCCTCGTCCACTACCTTAAAAACAAGTCGTGACAGACCACGAGGCTTGTTCAAATTGGCAGGAACATGTCACGAAGCATCGTTGCAGCGAATGCTTCAGTTCACACTGAATGGGGGCGGAAACTCTTTTCGGGATCCAGACGACTCTGCCAAGTCGACGTTGCCTTCTTCCACGCTGACGGACTGCAGGTTCAAACCGCCCCGCTGGATCATTCGAATCAGTGTTTCGGCTCGTTGATCCACATCGGACATTGCCAGCAGCTTGATCTTTTCATCGGGATCAAACGGCAACGTGTAAGCGATGATGTCGGTGATCGGCCCGACCCCCATTTGCCCAGCCATCAAATCATGCAGGGACTTTTGGGAACCTTCGCTGACGGGAATGATCTTTCCGAAGGCCTCGAGCAACCGCTTCTTCAGATCGGCCCGTTTTTGTGTTCCGGCGGGCAGATAGAAGTCGTCAATCAGATCGACACGGGCCGTCCGGAACGAACGCCCGGTGTCCAGTTCATGACGCACCGTGGCGCGGCGGATCCCCACCACCAAAATGTTGTGTCGATCGCCTTCGAGTTCCGCGTGCGAAATGATCTTGCCGACACACACGGTCGGCGAAATCGGAGGCAACATATTCAACGGCAACTTCAGGTTCGCCGTGTCATCCAACACCACGCTGCCCTGAGAATTGGTCAGCGTCGCCATCGTGATCAGGTGATCCGTCGACAAGGCTTCTTGCAGCATGTCGACGTATCGAGGTTCGAACACGTGCAGAGGCTGCATCGCGTGAGGGAACAAAACCATTCCCGGAAACGGAAACAACCGGACCAGCCCGTCGAAATCATCCGGCAGACTGGTCACACCCGTGATCGAATCAAAACTCATGAATCAGTCGTTGCTGGAGAAGGCAATCAGGATTCGCAGCACGTAGTAGAACAACAACGCGACCGAAGCAAACAACGCCAAGGACGCGGCGACGTACTGACGCGTGTCGTAGTGGTGCAAAACATTGGAGGTGTCATACAGAATGTAGCCGCATGCCAAGGCCACCATCGCGGCGCTGAAGAACAGCCCCAATGAGAAACCAAAGAAAACGCCACAGACGACGACGCCCATCGCGACCAATCCGGCCACGAACAAATAAGTGCCCCACGATGCCAAGTCGACTCGCGTGAGCATCACGAACCCGGTCAGCCCGGCGAAAGTGAGCGTGGTGATGATCCCTGCCAAAATCGGGATCTGAGGTTGCCCCATGACGCGAATGGCGATGTACATGAGCGGAAGCATGATCACGGCTTGGGCGACGACGTACAGTCCCAACCCGGCGTACTGCAGACCGCGAGATTGTCCGCTGCTGGCCCAAGAACGAGCCATCCAACTGACGGCCATGAAGGCGCCCAGCACCAACAGCCAACCGTATCCGCCCGTCATCCGCTGGACCATCATGTCCATGGTCGCGGCAGGAACCATCGTGAACAGCACGACTTCCAACGCCAAGAAAGCGAAGACCGCTCCTGAAAGGTGAGCGTAGGTGCGGCGAATGAACGCAATTCGATCGGTCTCATCTGCGTAGATCGCTGCGTTGCCGTAGGCGGCACCATCCACGCCGGAAGAGTAAGGATTCATGTTGCTCATAGGTCGTTCGTTTCAGTTGAAAGGCTGAATCAAGGGAGGGAGACAAAAATCCGATCGCGGAAGGCCATCGGTATCGGAAACTCAAAAACGGACTGGATTCCCAAACGCCAAGGTGCTGCTTGCAGCCTTGCCACCCAGGATGAACACTCCACTCTCGAAATTCACGATCGTTTCTGATGGAGAGGACGGGGGCTGAGCAGCTTTCACGTCGATCTCACAAGTTGTGCGGGTCGAACCGGTTCTACGGAGCAAATCGGTTGTTGCTCGCTTCGAACCGTCGGCTTTCCAGAAATATACCCCAATGCGACATCTCGGGGATCAATCTCAACCCGGAAGTGGTTAAATTGCCAGGAGCAGCCCAGACAACGAACCGCTCATCCGGCCCCAATCCTTTCAAATCCCCTGAATGCCATCCCGCTTGTCGGGCAAGGGACATTCTCGGTGATTCATCGAGTGCCGATCTTTTTGAGTGGCGCCTCCCGTCCCGCACCTCGCCACGTTCCGCTTAGGAAACACAGTCGATGATCCTTTCCGGTCAAGACATCCAACAGCGATTGGGCAACGACATCGTGATCGATCCGTTTGATCCGTCCCGCTTGTCGCCTAACAGCTACAACCTAACGCTTCACGATGAGTTGCTGGTTTACGAAGAAGTCGTGCTGGATGCCGCTTCTCCCAATCGGTATCGCCGCCTGCCCATTCCCAAAGAGGGCCTGACGTTGCAACCCGGAACGTTGTATTTGGGCCGAACGGTCGAGCACACCGAAACGCACGGGTTGGTGCCCATCGTCCAGGGCAGATCCTCCCTTGGACGCCTGGGGTTGTTCCTGAATCCTGGCGGCAGCCTCGGGCACGCGGGTTATCGCGGCACTTGGACCCTCGAATTGCACTGTGTTCAGCCGGTCCGGATCTACCCAAACATTCAGATTTGCCAAATCACGTACTGGGAAATCAGCGGCGACAGCCCCGAAGAAGCCAGCGAGAAATACCAAAACAGCCACGACATTCAGCCCTCGCTGATGCACCGCGAACTTGGATTTGACGATCGTGACACGCAGCTTGAGTTGGGGTTTGATGAAGCGATTCAGAGCCTTCCGTGAATTTCGCCGAAACATCGGGCTGTTTCCCGCGACCAAATGTCGCTGCCTGAGTGCTTTTGCCTGAACCTTTGCCTGAATCATCGGGCGTGGAAATCGCCGGAAACGGCCACAAGGAGCGAGTTGTCGGTGCGATCCGACGGCCTGAAAGCGTCTTCCCCAACGGCTTTGGACACTGGCGTTCCAACGAAGCGACCAACGCATTTCGCTGGCGGATCATCCAGGCAGGCGGTTTTCGCTGCAAAATGCCGCGAATTCCCAGGTTCGAAGAGCGGCGGTGAAGTTCGATGGGGTCGGCACGACCACCCCCAACGGCTTGTTGATTCGTTCGATTTCACAACCCGACGCGTGAGCGAGGGCCCCATAGGCTCGCTGCAACGGCACACGATCCCTCGCTCACGCTTCGGGTTAGGATGAAAACAACAGGCCGCCAAGGGGTGAGTGCAATGGATTCAACGCCACCAATCCCACCAACCGTCCGGGAAAGCTGAAACGGACATTTCTGGGCCCCTCCCTAACCTTGCTGGAAACAGGCAAGAACGGCTAAACTACGTGGTCTGACTCAAAAACTCGACCTATCTGATCCAAACGTCCGCGAGCCCGGAGTTCTCTACTCTCTATGTCCGAATCCAAATCCGTCGCTCAAGCCGAAATTTCCCAGAACCTCGGCGAATTGCAACACTCGCCGGATGTCGACGTCGACGCCGCCGAGACCCAAGAGTGGATATCATCCCTCGAATATGTCCTTCAGAGCAAAGGTCCCGAACGGGTCAAATTCCTGATCGACCAATTGCGTGACCGAGCCGCCGAAGAAGGCGTGCCGCTTTCCTCGGACACCTCGACACCCTACGTCAACACAATTCCACCTCACGAACAGCCCGCTTACCCCGGCAATCGTGAACTTGAACGCCGCATCAAATCGATCATCCGCTGGAACGCGATGGCCATGGTCGTCCGAGCCAACAAACGGCCCGGTGGCGTCGGCGGGCACATCAGCACCTTCGCCAGCTCCGCGACGCTTTACGAAGTCGCCTTCAATCACTTCTTCCAAGGCCGTGGCGAAGACGGTTACTCCGGTGACTCGATCTACTTCCAAGGTCACGCCTCGCCCGGCATGTACTCACGTGCCTACCTCGAAGGTCGGTTGACCGACGAGAACCTCGACAACTTCCGTCGTGAACTGGCACCCGGTGGCGGACTTTCCAGCTACCCTCACCCGTGGTTGATGCCCGGCTTCTGGGAATACCCGACCGTCTCGATGGGTCTCGGCCCAATCATGGCGATCTACCAAGCCCGTTTCAACGAATACCTCAACGACCGCGGTATCAAGAACACCAAGGGCCAAAAGGTTTGGGCGTTCCTTGGTGACGGCGAATGCGACGAACCAGAAACCCTCGGTGCGATTGGGCTGGCTTCGCGTGAGAAGCTTGACAACTTGATCTTCGTCATCAACTGCAACTTGCAGCGTCTCGATGGCCCGGTTCGCGGCAACAGTAAGATCATTCAAGAACTGGAATCGATCTTCCACGGTGCCGGATGGAACGTCATCAAAGTCGTCTGGGGTGGCGAATGGGACGAACTGCTGGCTCGTGACACGACTGGCCTGCTGGCCAAACGCATGAACGAAGTCGTCGACGGTCAATACCAGAAGTACACCTCGATGCCGGGCAGCTACATTCGCGAGCACTTCTTCGGGAAGTACCCTGAACTGCTTGAGCTGGTCAAACACCTGTCCGACGAGAAGCTCGAAAAGATTCGTCGCGGCGGTCACGACCCCGAAAAGGTCTACGCGGCGTACAAGCAAGCTCACGAGTTGAACAACGGCAAACCAACCGTGATCCTGGCAAAGACCGTCAAGGGTTACGGCTTGGGCGAAGCCGGCGAAGGCCGCAACGTGGCTCACAACCAAAAGAAGATGAACGAAGCGGAACTGCTTGAATTCCGAACTCGCTTCGGCATTCCAATCAGCGACGAAAAAGTCGGCGAGGCCCCGTTCTACAAACCGCCGGCCAACAGCCAAGAGATGAAGTATCTGAAGGAACGCCGGGAAGCTCTCGGTGGCCCAGTGCCAAGCCGTCCGACCGAGCATCCAAAGTTGGAAATCCCAGCCCTGGATGTGTTCCAAAAGTTTGTTGCCAAACGGACGGACAACAAAGAAGTCAGCACCACATTCGCCGCCGTGCAAATGTTGGTCGCGATGTGCCGCGACAAATCGATTGGCAAATTCGTGGTCCCCATCGTGCCGGATGAATCGCGAACGTTTGGCATGGAAGGCATGTTCAAACAGTTCGGCATCTACGCTCACGCGGGCCAACTCTACGAGCCAATGGACTCGGACCAAGTCGCTTTCTACAAGGAAGCTCAAGACGGTCAAATCTTGGAAGAAGGCATCACCGAATGTGGCTCGATGTCCAGCTTCAATGCCGCCGGCACCGCTTACAGCTGCCACGGTGTGAACATGATTCCGTTCTACATCTACTACAGCATGTTCGGTTTCCAACGAATCGGTGACTCGATCTGGGCCGCCGCTGACATGCGAGCCAAGGGCTTCCTCGTGGGTGGTACCGCCGGTCGAACAACGCTCAACGGTGAAGGACTGCAACACCAAGACGGGCACAGCCTGCTCAACGCGATTGCGTTCCCGACCGTGCGTGCGTATGACCCCGCGTTCGCCTACGAAGTCACCGTGATCGTTCACGAAGGCTTGAAGCGAATGTACGAAGAGGGCGAGGAGTGCTTGTACTACATCACCGCCGAAAACGACCCGTACGTTCAACCGGAAATTCCTGAGGGATGCGAAGAAGGCATCATCAAGGGAATGTACAAATTCAAGAGCCGTGAAGTGGACGGGGCCAAGGCACGCGTTCAACTGTTCGGCAGCGGTGCAATCCTGAACAGTGCTTTGAAGGCCCAAGAGATTTTGGCCGAGAAGTACAACATCGCCAGTGATGTTTGGTCGGTGACCAGCTACACGTTGCTGCGTCGCGAAGCACATGCCGCGGAACGCTGGAATCGTTTGCATCCGACTGAAACGCCTCGCAAGAGCTACCTCGAGGAAACGCTTGAAGGCGTCGAAGGCCCGTTCATCTCGGCCAGCGATTACGTGCGTGCTCTCGGCGAACAACTCACGCCTTGGATCCCAGGCGACTACTACGTTCTGGGAACCGACGGCATGGGCCGCAGCGAAACTCGCGAAGCCCTGCGTCGCCACTTCGAAGTCGATGCAGAGTCCATCACCATCGCGGCTTTGGGTCGCCTGGCCAAAGCTGGAACGTTCCAAGCCACCGATGTTGCGCAAGCGATCAAAGATCTGGATTACGATCCCGACAAAATCGATCCTTACTTCGCGTAACTCTGGCCGGACACATGCAAACGTCCGTTTCGAGATGCGGTCAGCTGGCCTCGATTCCCAACCAGGAACGGCCACGACCGCCAGGACCGGGCGTCTCAACATTCTCCAATCACACCCCTGACATACCTTTCCCATGACTGAAGTCAAACTCCCTGAACTCGGCGACGGCATCGAATCTGGCGATGTCCTCGAAATTTTCGTTTCCGTCGGCGACACGATCACCGCTGGCCAGGACATCGTGGAAATGGAAACGGACAAAGCGACCGTTCCCGTGCCCAGCGATGTGGGTGGCAAGGTCACCAAGATTTCGGTCAGCGAAGGGGACACGGTTCCCATCGGTGGCGTGCTGCTAGAAGTCGAAGCCGCTGCCGGAGCAGAATCGGCTCCCGAACCGGCCGCTCCAGCGCAACCAGAAAAGAAGCCCGACCCCAAACCAGAACCTCAGGCGGCAGCGCCTGCTCCCGAGCCCGCCGCTCCTCCTGCTCCAAAGCCGGCGGCACCGCCCGTTGCTCAACCCGTCGCAACCCCAGCCGCTCAGGCTCCCGCGGTCGCCGATGAACCCGATGCACCAGTCGAGGGCGGTGGATCGATCCCAGCCGGTCCAGCGATTCGTCGCTTCGCTCGCGAGACAGGTGTCAACTTGGCCACCGTCACCGGCACGGGTGCTGGCGGACGCATCACCCGGGACGACGTCTTGGCTGTGGTTCGCTCGGCCAGCCAAAGGGCTGCCGCACCCGCCGCCAAGCCGGCTCCTGCCGCAGGCAAGTCGGCTCCGCGAGCCAACGTCACATCGGGCGATTTGCCCGGCACCCCTGACAATGATGACTACGGCCCCATTCGCGTCGAGCGAATGAGCAAGATCCGGAAAACGATCGCGGCTCAAATGCACTTGTCATGGTCCACCGTTCCACGGGTGACCAACTTCGACGACGCCGACATCACCGATCTCGAACGTCTCCGGCAAAGCAGCAAAGAAGACTACGCGGCTCAAGGTCTGAAACTGACCACGATGCCATTCTTGGTCAAAGCCGTGGCAACCGCTCTTCGTCATCACCCATCGCTCAACGCGGTGATCGATTCCGAGAATCAGCAAGTGATCTACAAGGATTACGTCAACATCGGCATCGCGGTGGATACCGACAACGGCTTGGTCGTTCCCGTGATGCACAACGCTGACCAAATGGGCATTCCTGACACTGCTCGCAACATCGCCGAAATGGCCGGCAAAGTTCGCGGCGGCAAGTTCGGCGTCAACGACCTGCGTGGTGGATCGTTCACGATCAGCAACCTGGGTGCAATTGGTGGCCAGTACAGCACACCCATCGTCAACGTTCCCGAAGTTGCCATCCTGTTGGTTGGCCGTTCACGGAAGTTGCCCGTTGTGATGCCCGACGATTCGATCCAACCTCGTTTGATGATGCCGTTGAGTCTTTCGTACGACCACCGCTTGGTCGACGGAGGAACCGCAGCCCGCTTCCTCAACGATGTGATCGGGTACCTGCAAGCCCCAAGTCGCTTGTTGTTGGCTCTCTGAGTTCGCAACGTTCAAAACGAAAAATGCCCCAAGGCCGAGTCTCACCGACTCGGCCTTTTTTGTGCGCAAACAGCGAATCATCCGTGCCCAACCAAACGGCACCAAGTCCATACATTGGACAAGGGCTGTCCTCACGACAATCATTGGAGGTTCCCCACGCCTCATGCTATCTCATCGATCCCCACACGCTGATGAAAACGATCTATCTGTCTGTGATTCTTGGCACGCTGCTTCCCGCCTGCGTGTTCGCTCAGTCGCCCGACCATAGTCCGCTTAGTGATGAGGGTGTCGCTCGACGCGCCGCTCACACGTTTCTGTTCGAAGAGTTTTCGAAAGGAAAAGAAACGACCTATCGCGGTGAAGGCGACCAACGAAACCTGTTCGAGACGGTCCTCTCCAACGAAACCATTCACCTCAGCGGTGATGTCTCGATTGAATTGCCAGAGGGAAGCCAACGTGTCGCATCGCTATTCAAGTACATCATTCTCCGCGGTGAAAACTTGAATCATCTCGGTGGGATCGATGTCGCTCCCTATTCCGGCGGCGGCACCGTCGAACGCAGCACGCAACAACCCAACCTGTACCGATTCAAGTTGCCCGCAATGCCCGTTCCCAGCGAAGGCATGCCCCCGATTCGAATTCGAACACAGTGCGCCGAAGGCAAAACCGCCACCATCACACAGATCGCCTTCCACTCCCAAGGCAATTTGCCAGTGCAGTTCGACGACCTGCCCTACCGAACATTGGGAGCCGACCAACCGCGGGTTCCGGTCCAAGTCAAAATCGACCTGCAACACGAACTTTCGATCGCTGGTCACTCCGACCTGGAACGCGAAAAGTTCTTTCGCTACTACGCGGCCCCAGGGACGTGCGATCCCAGTTTCGAACGCTGGGCGAGCGAACGCAACTTCAAACCGGGACGCCAGATTTTCAAACTCCAACCTGGATTGGTGGTTGGCTACGGACGCGGTGAGAAGCTCAAAGAAAACCCAACTGAACCAGGTGCCGCTGATTTGAGCTTCTTTGAACGTCATGATTCATCCGCCCCCAAAACGATCCCCGCGTTTGAGGACGTTGATTATGCGATGTGTTTGAACGACTACCCAGAGTTCATGTCCGTCGAACACGTCGGACGCGGCACACCCTTGATCGAACACTTTGGAGACGCGGCCGATCTTGCGGCCGCACACATTGCTGACCAAAAAGCGGACGGTGGACGCACCGCGAAATGGTGGGAAGTCAAAAATGAATCCACGATCAAAGCCGAGTGGGACTACCACTATCAAAAAGAACATGATTCCTGGGAACTGCTCGCCCAATTTCACAACGATGTTGCTCAAGCCGTCCACACGAAAACTCCGACGGTCAATGTGGGTGGCCCCACGTCAGCTTGGATGCAATTGCATGTCAATCAATTTGGACTCTACCGTGACCAAGCCCGGTTCATGGATCTGACTCGAGACCACTTGGATTTCTACTCCCACCACTTCTATGAAAACATGGGTTCGCTCGGAGCCTGGGAACGTCGTGACAAAGGCTACTCGGGTTACCTACTGGGTCGTCTCGAAGCAACACTCGACATGTTGCAGGCCCACATGGAAGAGACCGACAATGTCAAACCGATCCTGATCACGGAGTGTGGCTCGCTGCAAGCTGGGCGTGGAGCAGCGGACTACTGGTTGCGTCTGCGATCGTACAGTGCATTCGTCCACAAGCTGATGAACCGCCCTCATCAGATCGATTTGGCAGTCCCGTTTGTGTTCACCAACATGCACTGGAATCCCAACAGCGGAAACGTTGCTTTCATCCCAACCGAAGGAGCCTCCGCTCGCGGTCCCTTGTCCGATTTCCAGCCCACTCCAGTCGCGAATTACTTCGAACTGTGGCGTGATTTCGATGGCCGCCGACTTCCCGTCCAAATCAGCGGCCTGGCTACTGTGGGTCTGAATGCGACGGCTGTCTATCAAGGCAATCGTCTGCAAATCGCACTGACCAACATGACCAGTCGTCAACTCAGCGTTGACCTGTCCAATTTCGCAGGCGACACACTGAACGCATCGTCCATTCAGCAACGACGTCTGCGATACAACGACGGCCAAGTCCTCTACGAAGACGCAAACTCGTTGTCCGATTCGAAGGCGGTTCCGGTCGACGCGGAGGAGACAACCGTTGTGACGTTCTGGTTTGACAAACAGATCCAACCGACCAAAACGCTTCACCGTGAATTTACTTACGCTCCCGGCACCGCCGTGACTGCCGATCAAACGCGTGCGTTCCAAATCGAAATTGATGACGCATCAAAAATCCATTCGGCGAAGCTGATCATCGGTGTTCATCGCAACAGCGGACTGGAACAAGCCGTTGCCGGAACCTTCAATGGACAGTCTTTTGAGTCTCACCCAGAGTGGGCCCACCAGTTTGACCAACTAATGGCTCCGTTGGAGATTTCAATTCCCAAAACCTGGCTGCAGAACAACAACCAAATCCAAATCGAACCCCAACCCGGACTGACGATCACCTCAGTCCACTTGATTCGCGACAGCATCAGTGAGGCCCTCGATAGCAAAAACAGTCAATGAATTTGGTTGGTTTCATTTGCACCGTGCTTTGTCACAGCTGCACCGATGTTCCATTCCATTGCGGAAAATCATGACAACCTGGATCGCTCTTTTTCGCGGCATCAACGTTGGTGGCAAGAACAAGTTGCCGATGGCTGCCCTGCGATCAATTTTGGAATCCATCGGATGTCAGTCGGTTCTCACTTACATTCAAAGTGGGAACGTCGTGTTCTCGTGCGAGCCTAGCTCGAAAGAAGCAATTGCCGAACGAATTGCCGACGCGGTGGACGAGAACTTCGGGTTCAGGCCTCAAGTGATGCTTCTGACGAAAGATGAATTTCAATCCACCGTCGCGAACAATCCGTTCGCCGATGCTGTTGCCGCTCCCAAGACGCTCCACTACTTTTTTCTCTCGACCCCACCGGTTCATCGAGATCTTGCGACACTCGCCGAACTCGCGACCGCTACCGAACGCTTCGATTTGATTGAAAACGTGTTCTATCTCCACGCTCCCGACGGGTTTGGAACGTCCAAATTGGCCAACAGCGTTGAACGAAAGCTGGGTGTTGCCACGACCGCTCGCAACCACTCAACGATTGAAAAACTCGCGAGCCTTTTGAATTCGGGATAGTGCATCATGTATGCTGGCTTAGACAAACGAATGCTCACAGAGACTTACCATGCAGCGGATATCCATCGCGATCCTGGCGGTTTTCGCCGTCAACGCTTCACTGCTCTTCGCCGCGACGCCGGCCGAGAAAGTTGCACGGCAACCTGGCGAATGGTTCCGAGGTGCTGAAGGGCAACGAGCGATGCGTTGCATTCTGTCTTGGCAAACCGATCACGGCGATTGGCCAAAGAACATCGATACCACAACAAAACCGTTCCCTGCGGACCGAGACAAACCCAACGGCACCTTCGACAATGGTGCCACCATTGGTGAACTGCAAGCCTTGGCGAGAGCGTTCAAAGCGACGAGCCAAGACGAATACAAGTCAGCCTTTTTGAAAGGTTTTGATCATCTCTTGGCCGCCCAGTATCCCAATGGTGGTTGGCCACAGTACTTTCCGCTCAGCAAAAAGTACCACCGCCACATCACCTTCAATGACGGCACGATGATCAACATCATGCAGTTCCTTGAAGAGGTGGCTGAAATCCCAACCTACGAGTTCTTGGACGAGCAACGCTTGGTTCGGACGCGAACCGCATTGACTCGCGGGATCGAGTGCATTTTGGATTGCCAGGTAATCGTTGACGGTGAACGGACCGTTTGGTGTGCTCAGCATCATGCCGAAACGCTCGCCCCGGTCCTGGCTAGAAGCTACGAGCATCCATCGCTCAGTGGTGCTGAGAGTGCAGGAATACTCCTCTACCTGATGGAATTGAATGAACCATCACCACGAGTGATTCAGGCAGTGGAATCCGGCGTGAAGTGGTTCGACTCGGTTCAAGTGAACGGGTACCACTATCAAAAGCGAAAGGAGCTTCCATCGCTGATTGCAGACAACAACGCTCCGTCAATCTGGGCTCGTTTTTACGACATCAAAACCAACCGTCCGATGTTTAGCGATCGCGATGGGACAATCGTTTACGATTTGGACCTGGTTGGTGAAGAAAGAAGAAGTGGCTACACGTGGTATGGAAACTGGGGATCAAAGGTCGCCAAAGCTCACGCAAAATGGATGAAGTAGCCCGACGCAATGCCCATTCGATCACGGTGAACTGTATCAAATGCCGGCATACATGATTCGGTCGCGCACTGGGGCTATCATGAATCGCTCGCTACGACTGCCTCCACCTGCCGAACGAAGCCGAGTTGAAGATGAATCATTCTTTCCGCCTATCAGTCCTGTTAACGCTGACGCTGACCGCCGCATGTTGCTGGACTTCGGACGCGTTTGCGCAGCGTGAACGTCCGACCATCAAGAATCGATTGGAAAACGATGATTCGAACGACGACGGGAAAGTCACCAAGGATGAATTCAGTGGTCCCCCGAAACTATTCGAGCGTCTTGACCGTGACGGCGACGGTCAAATCGACATTGAGGAAGTTGTCGGAAACATGTCCGTAAGACGTCCCGAAAACGGCCGAAACCCATCTCCTCGTGCACCGCGAGGTGTCGAAGTCAAACGCGATGTCGTCTTCGGTAAAGGCGGCGACCGCGACCTCAAAATGCACATCGTTTTGCCCGAGTCAAAACCGAGCAAACCATTGCCGGCTTATGTTTGGATCCACGGTGGTGGATGGCAAGCGGGTTCCAAGGAAGGCGGCGTCAACCAAGTCGCGAGAATCGTGGCGGAGGGCTTTGTTGGCGCGACGATCGAATATCGCCTGACCGGTGAAGCCCCATTTCCGGCACAAATCGAAGACTGCAAATGTGCCATTCGCTTTCTTCGTGAACACGCCGACCAATACGGTATCGATCCAGATCGCATCGCTGTCGGTGGCAGTTCAGCGGGCGGCCACTTGGTTGCATTGCTCGGAACCAGCGGCGACGTCGATGAACTCGAAGGCTCCGGCGGTTGGCCGGAGCAATCCAGTCGCGTGCAGGCAGTGGTCGACCTTTATGGACCAACTGACTTTTCGAAGTTTGTCACCACGAAAGGTTTTGAGTCCCACAACCGGGATGGTTCGCCGGAATCGAAATTGCTCGGCGGAGGTGATGTCCTCGGAAACGACAAAGGAATCCGTCGCGTCAATCCAATCACCTACATCGATGACAAGGATCCGCCCTTTCTGATCATTCACGGAACGAGTGATCCCGTCGTTCCGGCGAACCAGAGCCAACTGATCCATGAAGCTCTCGAATCAGCCGGGGTCGAAACAACTCTCAAACTGATTCGAGGCGCAAAGCATGGTGGCCGCGAATTTGCAGATCCCGAAATTCGCGACCTGATCACGACGTTTTTGAAGAAGCACCTTCAACCGTCTGAGTGAAGACGTTGCCCTGACTCAGTTGTCGGGCCACTGATTGGGAACAATGAAGAAACGCTCGATGAGGTCCGTCGAGGCGACACGGGACAGGCAACGACGAGCCGCGAAAATGGGGCGGTCAAACTGCGCGGATTGCTGGTCGACGGCGGTGAGAAACTTCTCGATATCCATCCATGGTGCTGACGCATCACCGCTTGAATTCACCGACAACCAGTGAGGCTTTTTCAGTATTCGAAATTCACACCCCGGGTCCGTAACCTTCTGCAGTTCGCGATGATGCACCCACAATCCTCGGTCGTGATTGGCTGACATCCATCTTGGCTGCTCTGGCACGCTGTCGACCCCGGGCGGGTAGAACAAGCAACCTTTCACGATCGCTTCGCGAACTTCAATGTCCTTTCGAATGCGTTCGCTCAACAACAACTGATGTTCATGCATCCGTTGCGTCTTCCGCTCGAACGTGTCGCTTGAGTTCGGTCCCACAAAGTGACTTCCGCGACAGGGTTGCCCGGTCAGGTACAGGTAAAATTTCACCGCGACTTCCCAGTGAGTGAGCCTGCCTCGCTCGTCAACGAAAAGAAAATCAATCTCGCCGAGCGTCTTGCCTTGGTCGCGAATCGGCAATGCGTGTGCGATAATTTCCAAGCCGCGAATGTGTTGGAGCCAATACAAGATCAATCGTTCAAAGTACGGCCCGACCTTGTTCGACACCTGCTCCTCCATGAAAGCCCAGAGGTGCTGCTCATCAATTTGGCTAAGCGCAAGCGACGAGCCATCCGCTGCTGGCGAAAGGAGGGATGGGCTGTTCACCACCCAAAGCAAGTCTTTGGCGTATTGATTCAACCTATCGTCGTAGTGCATTGTCATGGGACGTGCGGCGGCGAATCGTCGGAACGATTCGGGCGACCGTGCGAACAAATCCTTCATGTCGTCCGCGTTGTATCCAAAGGCGGACTCAAACGCGTTGATCTCCGCAAGCACCTCTTTCTCGTCGTTGGCGGCTGCACTTCTCTCTGACATTTGATTTACCTTGCATCAGCCATATACGTTGAAAGCGACGTGGCATCGCTAAGCAGGTCGGCAGGAATCTCTCGGTATTTGAACCGTTTGGGTAGACGTTGTTGCTCCCACCTAAAACCGGGGCCGACGCCCAAACGGCTCACATGGTGATGCCCGATCATTCCTGCCGACCTGCTTAGCTTCCCTCGCGGTGACGGACATGACCATTGGGCAGGGACAAATCAGCCGTCAATTCTTGCGATTTGGAAAGTCTGTCCATCGAGCATTTGAAATGGACCCACGTCTGGGGTCGCGGGTTCCTGGGGTCGACCGTGCTCCTCAATCGCCACCGAACGCTTTACTACGACCCGTTGTCATGCTAGCCTAGCCATCACCGCAAGAGGCGAACTGCCCCACCCCCCAGGAAACGTCGCCGTTGATGCTCGTTCAAGTTAACAAGTAGGCAATCAACGTCTCACACCTGCGCTCCCGCACCCTTCGAACGCTCGAAACCACTCAGTTTCTCCGTCACACTATTGACCGTTCATCTCCCCATCCCCATTTGATGAGTTCCCCCATGACAAATGCTGGCTTCAAGTCCATTTCGAAGCATTCACTGCTGTTGAGCGGATGGTTCCTTTTGCTCTTCTGCCATGCTGTCACCGCGCAAGAGATCAACGATGCGTGGAAGTTCCAGCTGAAAGCACCCGCTGAAGGCTGGCAACAACCCGGTTTTGACGATTCAGACTGGTCGGACGCGGCCGGAGGTTTTGGGACGCATGAAACCCCCGCTGCACGAATTGGACACGTTTGGGACACCGACTCGATTTGGCTGCGAAAGTCGTTTGAGCTTGAATCGGTTCCCGCGAATCCAGCCCTGTTGGTCCATCACGATGAAGACACCGAGGTTTATTTGAATGGGGAATTGGTTGCCAAGTTGAGCGGCTACAGCACCCAGTACCACACGCTTCCTCTCGAACCAGCCCAAGCGGCGGCACTTCGCATCGGAACGAACCTGATGGCGGTGCATTGCGTGCAAAAAGCGGGGGGCCAGTTCATCGATGTTCACGTGGTCGATTCGCAGAACATCCCCCAACTTCCAAAACCAGAACTGAGCACGAAACCGTTCCACTCGGAACTCATCACCAAGTGGGGAGCTGCACTGACGGCAGACAACGCGTGGACCGAATACCCGCGACCTCAACTGCAACGATCCAATTGGACCAACCTGAACGGCAACTGGGACTACGCAATCACGCCGAAGCAATCGCAAACGCCCACTCAATGGGCTGGCGAGATTCTGGTCCCGTTTCCACTGGAATCCAAACTGAGTGGCGTCCAGCGTCTGCTCGATTCAGAAGAAGCACTTTGGTATCGACGGGACTTTGAATGCAACCAAGCAGCAGGCAAGCGTACGCTGCTGAACTTCGAAGCGGTCGACTATCGATGTGAAGCGTTCGTCAACGGACAACCAGTCGGCGCTCACACGGGAGGCAACACGCCGTTCGCGTTTGATATCACCGACGCTGTCCAAGCTGGACCAAATGAGCTGATTGTCCGCGTGGAAGATGCAACCGAAGAGTGGCAATTGCGTGGCAAGCAAACCTTGAACGCTCACGGGATTTGGTACACCCAAGTCTCGGGGATCTGGCAAACCGTTTGGTTGGAAGAAGTCGCTTCGGAGCACATCCAAGATCTTAAGATCCAAACAGACGCCCAAACTGGGTCGATCTCCATCGCAGTCGAGCGGACCGGCAGCGGCCCCGTTGAAATTCAAATCCAAGACGGTGACCAAGTCGTTGCCAGCGGGACCGCCCAATCCGAGCCCCTGACCCTGACCATTCCCAGCGCAAAGTTGTGGTCACCGAATTCTCCGCACCTTTACACAATCCATGCGAACTTGCTGGACAGCAGTGGCAACGGCCAGGATCAGATCCAGTCCTACGCAGGAATTCGGGATGTCGGGAAAGTCCAAGATGCCGACGGAAACTGGCGTTTCACCCTCAATGGCGAAACCATCTTTCACTGGGGGCCACTCGACCAGGGTTGGTGGCCGGACGGATTGCTCACGCCACCGTCCGACGAGGCGATGCTTTTTGACATCGAGTGGCTGAAGTCCGCTGGCTTCAACATGATTCGCAAGCACATCAAGGTGGAACCACGCCGGTACTACTATCACTGCGACCGCCTGGGGATGATGGTTTGGCAGGACCAGGTCAGCGGTGGTGTTCGCGAGCAAGCATGGCCCAAGTGGACACGACTGGCGGCCAATCCGGCTGACGCCGCTTGGCCTGCCGAACCACACGCCCAGTTCATGCGTGAACTGGAGTGGATGATTGATTCGCTCGAGAACCATCCATCGATCGTGTGCTGGGTCCCCTTCAACGAAGCTTGGGGCCAGCATTTGACGATGGACGTGGGCGAGTGGACCGTCGAACGAGATCCTTCGCGTCTCGTCAACATCGCCAGTGGAGGCAACTTCTGGCCGGTGGGCGACATCGTCGATGAACACCGATACCCGCACCCGGGATTCCCGTTCCAATTGAATCAGAATGGACGCTTCGATGATTTCATCAAGGTCATCGGCGAATTCGGTGGCCACGGCTATCCCGTCCAAGGACACCTTTGGGACGCCAATCGTCGCAACTGGGGATACGGCACGCTCCCCAAAAACGAAGCGGAATACAAAGACCGCTACAGAACGTCGATTGAGAAGCTCCAAGAGCTCAAACGACAAGGCATCGCCGCTGGCGTCTACACACAGACGACGGATGTTGAAGGAGAAATCAACGGGCTGATGACCTATGACCGCGAGGTGATCAAAATCCCAGCCGAGGAGTTGGTCGAACTTCATGCACCGCTTCTCGAACCAACCGCTTCAGCCAACTCCAACGAATGAACTTCTAACAACTGAAGTGAATCAAAAGTATCTTTTCGCTCGGATCGTTTTCGGTCCGAGCGTTTTCTTTTGCAGGATCAACTTGTTGCATCGCTCCATCGGCAACGCGACAATCCGTGGCTCTCGCTAAGCAGGTACGCAGGTGTCATCGGGTATGTGAGCCGTTGGCGTTAGCCACGGTTTTCACGCGCAACCGGGGCGAACGCCCAAACGGCTCACATGGTTGTGCCCGATCATTCCAGCCGACCTGCTTATCACGCCCCTTCCGTCTCAAACCAAGCCATCATTCGATCCCAGACTCCCCCCAATTCCTTCCCACCACAATGAGGAAATCACCCTGATGATTCGCCCCCACCTGAAATTTCTGCGACAACGAACTCCGATTCGTTCGCTGGCCACCTGCCTGCTGCTTTTTCTGAATCCCTTCGCAACGGACACCGCGGCAGCAACCGTCGATGACAAGCGTCCCAATGTGCTACTTGTGTTCATTGACGACATGGGCTGGGAAGACTTCTCATGCTTTGGAAACCACGACGCCCAAACACCGCACATCGACGAGATGGCGAGTGAGGGCGTTCGTTTCGAACAATTCTATGTGAACTCGCCGATTTGCTCGCCATCAAGAACGGCCATCTCAACCGGCCACTACCCACAACGTTGGCGAATTGGCTCCTACCTCAGCAATCGCGACCACAACGAACAACGCGGAATCGCTCAGTGGCTCGATCCCAAGGCTCCGATGCTGGCCCGTTCGCTGAAACAATCCGGGTACGCTACCGGTCACTTTGGCAAGTGGCACATGGGCGGGCAGCGGAATGTCGATGACGCACCATACATCACCGAGTACGGCTTCGATGAGTCGCTCACGAACTTTGAAGGCATGGGCCCAAAGCTGCTGCCTCTGACGCTGAAACCGGGCGATGAAGAACCCGGACGAATCTGGGCCGATGCTGAACGACTCGGCGATGGTTACCGTTGGATGCAGCGTTCGGAAATCACTGGCGGATTCGTCGACGCTGCGATTCCCTTCATTCAGCGTGCGAAAGCCAAGCAGCAGCCGTTCTACATCAACCTGTGGCCCGACGATGTCCACTCGCCCTTCTGGCCACCGGTGGATCAATGGGCGGACGGCAAACGCGGTTTGTACCTTTCCGTGTTGGAAGAAATGGATCGCCAACTCGGCAAACTATTCGACGTGATTCGGAACGACGAAGAACTTCGCAACAACACGCTGGTATTGATTTGCTCGGACAACGGGCCCGAAAAGGACGCCGGTTCGGCAGGTCCCTTCCGCGGCTACAAAACCCATCTCTACGAAGGTGGTCTTCGTTCGTCACTGATTGCCTGGGGCCCTGGCCTCGTCAAACGCTCTGGCGAGGTGGACCGCACGTCGGTCTTCTCGGCAATCGATTTGGTTCCGACCCTGTTGGACCTGACGAGCAGCGATCACCCTGCCGGAGCCCAATTCGACGGTGAGTCGGTATTGTCTGCGATCACCGGTGACGGTGGATCACGAACCTCCCCGTTGTTCTTTCGCAGGCCTCCTGATCGCGATGCCTACTACGGCGTGAGCGACCTACCCGACCTGGCGATGCGAAAGGGAAAATGGAAACTGCTGTGTGAATACGACGGTTCTTCCGCCGAGTTGTACAACCTCAACGAAGATCGAGGAGAAACCACTGACGTCGCTGCAGCGCACCCCAACGTGGTCCAAGAAATGTCCGTCGCGGTGGTTGCCTGGCACCGTTCGCTCCCCAACGACAACGGCGCCACCTACCGCGACAAGCCGAGAAAGAAAGGCCGCCCCCGTTGAGGAGGGCGACCTTTCATGCGTCTTGAAGCAGGCTCACCTGAACTCATCTCACGATGAGTTCAAGTGCCCTGGCTCAGCGATAGTTGTCTTCGTAGTTCTCAGTTTGTTGCTGAGCCTGCTCTTCGTAGTCTTGAAGTTCTTGTTCGGTCATCGGACCATCTTCGGATTCGACAACGGTGTTCCCACCTGGTCCACATCCGGTGAAGGTGAGCGGCATGCCAGCAACGAGGGCAACCAAGCACAGCCGTTTCATCCAAGAGGTATCATTCATTGAGTTCGCTCGATTCTAAAAAGGGTTTGAAATAGAAATCAAAGGATGGTGCCGCGACGGCGTTCAGCTACCCAGCGGGCAGCTTTCAAGCGGACAAGGCACCATCCCATCAGACGAGGAAGGGATCAGAACGCCCCTTCGATCGTCTCCTTGCCGTTCCGAGTGCCAAGTGCACCCCAAACGCCATAGGGCGATTCCGCCCCAGGGCTGTTGTTGGCCCAGATCACTTCGGCGTGGATGTTGCCTGCGTCAATGCTGTCGGTGATGAACTTCACCGCGCCATCGCCGAGCACGACATGAACGCCGCCCTGGTGCTGACTGCTTGGCGGAGCGATCGCCCAGGCGGAATCCGAACGGTTTGGCATCACCATCTCACGGTTCGGAGGAAGAATCGTGTTGAATGCAGAATAGATCGTGGCACCATCTGCCCAACGAAAACCGCGGCCATAACCTGAGTTGAGGTTACGAACGATCGAGTCCGTGGTGTCCAACCAGAATTGTGGTCGAGCAGGATCTTTGGCAGCCGTCGTGTCAGCCCAGCCTGGGTCCGAACCAAGTTGAGTAAAACCTGGACCAACTGCCGCATCAGTGTTGATCGCACGCGGGTTCACGTGGGTTGCCATTTCGCCCAACATGATCGTGTTGCTGAGCCCGTCCGTGACGTCACGGAAACGCATCAAAGGACGTGTGCGGGCTTGGCCCAATCCTTTGATACCGTTGACCGTGTTGCGGAAGATGAAAAATCCACGCAACGACTGGTTGACTTGGTTCGCACGGCCACTGTCTTCGTAGTAGAAACCACCCGATGCATTGAGCGGACCAACATCCCCGTAGTGCAATCCATCGCCGTAGCTGCAAGCGTAATTGCTTCGTCCCATGGCGGGCGAACCAACCCCTGGGTCACTGGGGCAACGGAATGTGCCGATGTCCGTCATCCAAGGCGTGTAGTTGCGATCCCAAGCCCGCGGTCCCATCGCGGGATAGTTCACTGTGCCGTCACCATCGGAATCCATTGGATTGCTGATCTGTTCCCACAACGCTTGTTGCTCAACGTAGGGCAAGATTGGGATCAACCAACTGATTCGTCGACCATTTCCCGCGTTGCCATTTTGAGTCGTCTGACTTCCGGCAGTGTTGTCGGTGCCTCCCCCATTGGGTGGCAGGCCGTTGAACGCACTGTGGTAGTTGTGAATTGAAAGTCCAAGTTGCTTCATGTTGTTTCCGCAACTCATTCTCCGCGCAGCTTCACGAGCTGCTTGAACGGCCGGCAAAAGTAACCCGACCAACACTCCAATGATGGCAATCACCACGAGCAGCTCAACCAGCGTAAACGCATCGCGACCACTCCTCTGTTCCGTTTTGATCATTGATCAATCCTTCAAATCTGAGAAAGAATAAGACAAGGCAGACAGGAACACACGCAGCACGATCCAAATGCTCAGAAAGCCATTTAGACACTTCATTACGAGTCCCCGCTACTTAAATTTCGCGCCTCGCGGCCCCCGTGTCAAGCTCCAGAGTGCCAATCTGCACCTCTGTTATGGAAGTAGTCCGCTCCCACCCTCTCAACCCTTGGTGTTTCGGCGAAGCACCGGGTTTGGGCAATCAGCAAAATCACACGTGTCCAACGGGACCGCCTTTGGTAGATCAGCAACAAACTGAAGCCCGAAAAGCAATCCAGACACCCATTACACTGTACATTTGCACCTATCCGTTTCTGTCTGCGATCGGATCGACTTCACCTGCACGCGCATAAAAAAACCGCGTGGTGCTTGAAGCACCACGCGGTCGTGATCTCAAATCAGAGGAACGAGCCTCAGAATTCAGTGTCGATGACTTCTTTCATGCCCTTGGTGCCCAAAGCACCCCAGAGGCCATAGGGACTTTCGCGTCCCGCACCGCCATTGGCACCACGACCGTCGCCATTGTCACGGCCGTAAGCCACATGATCCTGGTTCCCAGCATCGATCGACGAGGTGACAAACTTCACGGCACCGTCTCCCATCAAGATGTGCACACCACCCTGGTGGCGACTGGCAGCGGAGTAGATACCGAAGTTGCCTTCGCCACGACAGACGTTGAAACTATTCGGTGGCGCGATAGTCATGAACGAGGTGTAGGTTGGACGCCCGTCCGCCCAACGACGACCACGTTGGTGGTTGGGATTGCTGTCCCAATTGGCGCTGTCGGACCAGAACTGAGGACGTGCCGGATCAATCACGCCCGCAGTCGTCCAATGGCTCGGCGGGAGATTGGCGACGTTCCCGTCCCGGTGAATCGAGTTGAAGATTTCACGGTTGCCATTGCCCACGACAATCTCTCCACACATGATCGTGTTGGACAGACCATCCAGGACATCACGGAATCCGGTGAAGTTTCGTCCGTGGAATGTTCCACGAGCCCAACGATTCCCTGCAGTGGATCCCCAGGTCCCGTCACCGCTGGGCTGACCGTTCCCGTCCTGATAACCATTGTGATGTTGTTCAAAGAATGCGTCACCCGTGCAGGCAGCGTAGTTCGTGAACGCAACCTGTGTCGGCGCGGGAACGACAGGATCGCTCGGGCAGCGATACATCGGCACCTGAGTCAACCAAGGTTGGTAGTCCTCATTCCAGGGTGTTCCGCCCATCGCGGCGTAGGTGTTGGGAGCGGTCAAAGCGTTCCCGTTCCGATCAAAGTTGAACGGATTGGAAATGGTTTCCCACATGCCCTGTTGTTCAACGAAAGGCAAGATGCCAACCAAGAAGGAAAGATAACCACGGTTGTGGGTGTAGTTGTTTCCCCCATCGATGTGCGTGCCGCTTTTGTGCTTTGGCAGCTTGTTGTAAGCAGCATGGTAGTTGTGCAGTCCCAGCCCCATTTGCTTGAAGTTGTTACTGCAACTCATTCGACGCGCGGCTTCTCGTGCAGCTTGTACAGCCGGCAGCAAGAGCCCCACGAGAACCCCAATGATCGCAATGACGACCAGGAGTTCGACAAGAGTGAAACCCTGTCGGGTTTGATTGCTTCTCATAAAATTCAAAATCCAAAAATAGAAAAGAAAAGAAAGTCTTTGTTGGTGACCATCAATGAAGATCCGCTGATGCCACCTTGAATGTGCCCCAAGGGGAACAATGCCCCTTCTATCAACACCTATCGTCCATCCACGTCTCTTAAGAATCGTTCGATTTGATCGAATCCAATTCACGCTCCCGAGGAAGTCTCCACGAAAGGCAACCCTCAATCAAGATTTCAGTTGCCGTACTGTTCCTTGAAGTCCTTCTCCATCTGAGCGTCGTAGTCCTCTTGGGCCTGCTTCTCGTCTTCCGTCATGGCAGGCACCTCGGATGGGTCGTACTCGGCATCCCCACTTGGCCCGCACCCTCCCAACGCAATGCATCCAAGAGACAAGAACAATGAGAACACAACGCTTCGGTACATATCGTCAGACCTAAAAGTGGGGGAGAAATCGATCGCCGAAAAGACAAGACAAACCGCCCGCCAAGAAGGAGGAACGGGAGTGGAAGCGATCGCTAATCGAATGGTAAGGCAACCTCACCGACACTATCTATCATAGCGAGTGGCGTTGATCACGCCAGAGCCTTCTAAGATTTGATACCGTTGGTTGACCGGCAGCGTTACGACTGTCTCTTTCAAACCGGAAGGCCACGCAATCTTCAGAGTGACAGTTCCCGTTGATTCGCCCAAGCCAACGTGCATCAAACCCTGACCGGTGCTCATATAACCCCCTCCGGAAAGGACAAAACCAGTCATGTTCTGACCGCCGGTTTCGGTGTTGTAGGACAGCCCAACGATGGCACCCACAGCCGCTTTTTCGCCGTGTTTTCCAATGAATTCGAGCTGAACGGAGTCTTCCGAAGGGGTGTCATTCCTCAGCAATGCGACCGGTCGATCAAGATGGTTTGCCAAGAGGTCCATCCGCCCGTCGCCGTTGTAGTCCAATAGCGCGAGTGTGCGTCCAATTTGTTCACCTGCGAAATATGAACCGCTCATCTGGGTGTGCTCTGATACAAACCCACGCTCCCCGCCGCGAAATAACTGCGGCAGCATCTTGAACGGGACACCCTGAGAATTTTTGTTAAACAGGTGACCGTTCAAAACAGCCAGGTCCAGCCAGCCATCGTTGTCGAAGTCAGCTGCTTGGGTTCCAAAGCCTGTGGTGGACCGCGAGGGCGTGTCCAACCCATACGCCAGCGATTCATCGGCGAAGAATCCTCCGGCTGTCTGCACAAACAGATTCACAGACTCCTTATGGAAGTTGGTCACATGAAGGTCCAACCGACCGTCTCGGTTGAAGTCTCCAGCGGCGATCCCCATGCAGGCTTCTCCAATACCACTGCGGCCCACCGCACAACCTGCCAACCCGGCATTCTCAATCATCCCGGCAATTGATTGAACACTCTTTCCGTCTCTCCCCCCCGAGCCTTCTCCATCGGCGGGGGGACTGGAACACTCCGAGACCCAAAAGTGATTGAGGTCACCGTCATTGGAAACAAAGAAATCGTTTCCACAGCGGCTGTCAAAGTTTCCAATGATCAGTCCAAACCCAAGCTTTGGACGTGCAGCCATCGCATCGCACACTGCTTCCCATGGGATCAAGGTCCCATCGGGTTGCATTTCATAGGCATAGTCTTGGGCAACGCGATAGCTTTGTGGTTGGCAGTTGTCGAATGGAGGTGAGCACTTCACTTGGAAGGCGGACGGATCGTCGATGTAGTTGATCTCGACCAATTCGGGCAACGCATCGCCATTCAAGTCAGCGAGCCCCAAACTGGATGTCCACCGATTTTCGTTGCCGACGATCCGATTGGGATCGAGCCGAAAGGTACCGTCACCTTGATTGACATAGACGCTGTTTCGTCCGATGTTCGCCACAAGAATGTCGGGGAAACCATCCTGGTTCACGTCACCCACGCAGATCCCTTGTCCATACCCGCGGTCGCCGGCCTGGCAGACGTCGGTCACTTCTTGAAAATGCCCGTTGGGCAACTGGCGATAGAGTTGATTCGGTCGTGAATTCATCTTGTTCGGATCGCCCCCAGCTCGAGCGAAGTAGGTGTCACAGCGACCGTCCAAGTCGTAGTCCAAAGCAGCCAGTCCAACGCCGTTGGCTTCATGCAAATAGAACTCCTTCCCATCGGCTGGATACCCGTTTGTGAAAGCCGTGTTGATCCCCAATTCTGCGGCCACGTCGTGGAAGACCAGCGGTGTTTGCAAGGATCTCTCGGTCGCGCCAGCGATCTCAATGGAGTCGTTCAACGTTGGCATTCGAAACGGTTCCGGGGCAAATCCCACGGTCCGTAGAAGTCGCGCCTGCTGGATCTGCGACTCTGATGCTTTTGCCTCCCAAACCAACAAGGCTTGCCTACGTTGCTCAAGCTCCGGAAGCAGACCGGGAAGCTTGCCCGTCATTTGCCCGGCCCGTCTCGTCCATGCCGCTGACTCCCAAGGACGAAACCAGCTTTGCATTCGCTCTGCGATCCACTCCGCTTGCTCTGCATCGGCGTCCCGAGCGAGCCGAAAAACCTTGTCGAGATCGCCCATCCACTGTCGCAGTCGTGGAAGTTGCTTGTGCCATTTCGAAGATTCCGGCAACTGCTTCTCCGTCGTCGAGACGATCAATCGGAGCGCAGCGCGGTTGGTTGGGTCGCGACGAAGCGTTTCCGCCCATGCGTCCACGGCCTTCACGTGCTGATTTCCGTGTGCCAACCAAATTCCGATCGCCAACCAGAATTCAGGTTCATCCGGCAATGTCATCGGTCGATCCATCCCTGCCACACCGTCAGCGACTGACCTCGACGTTTTGACTTCTTTGACATCGTCCGGCAGTTCAGAAATCCATTCTTGGAGTTCGTCCCATCGTGCGTTTTCAGCCAGCACGCGACCGGTCAACGCCACGACCGTTGAATGGTCGGGATGACTGCGACGAACCTTCATTAGCATGGGCAGGACGACGTCCGCTTCAGCCCGCGGCGAGAAATAGGCAATGCGGGCATCTCCCAACCCGAACATCGTTTCGGGCCCCATTCCGGGCATCCCACCATAGTGCACCAAAGAAAACGGCCCACTCAGGTCAATGAGACTGAGCAATTCGTGATGTTCAATCACCCGCATTCGGATCAGCTGACGCACGTGCTGGCTTGCCTCATACCGACGCCCTTGGGCACTCAGCAATTGTGCTAGCAGGCGGCGGGACGTGACATCGTCCGAATCCCGCTCCACCGCACTCTTGAGCAGCGTTTCCGCCTCAGAAAACTTTGACGAACGGAGCAACTCATCGAACGCTTTCGCCGTATCCTTTACGATCGGAGCGGCGTTGCGATCCGTTGTCGCAGCTCGTTTCGCCACTTCCCTGGGAGTGGATCCGGACGGCTGGTCCGTCGAAGCCGCTGGTTCGGATCCCGATCGACCACACCCGCTCACACAGCTCACGCCGAACAAAACAAGAACGAACCATTCTCGGCAGAGCGAGTAGCAATCGAATCGAAGCAAAGAAGACGTCATCAATTTTGGCTTTGCGAATGAGAGGGCGACTCGACGCGTCGTTAACGGGCAATCCGTTATCCTAGATGGTATCGCGGCTCGGACGCAGGACTGAATGCAGAGAGACGTTTTCATTCGATGCCTGTTTCTTTCGATTCAATGACATCCCCAAACGGTCTCGACGCCGTTACGAAACAACTCTGCAATTGCTTTGACACACCCTATCCACTCGGACATTCCTGAGCCCCCCGTGCCCCGAACCCGGATCGTCATCGACGCCGTGGGCAGTTGCCTCTTGTGCTGCCTGCTCTCGGGATGCAACGGCTCAGATGATGCATCGCCCAAGGCCGCACCCAGCCCGCCAGCCGAGAACCATGCCGCTTCGGTTGACTCGCCCCAGGCCTCCAACACTCACTACCAGGAAGCGATTCAGTCGGTGCGTCGTGGCGATTTTCGATCCGCTGAGCGAGCTCTTCGTGACCACTTGCTGGCCAATCCCACCGATGAGCTGGCGATGGAATTGGCGGGTGATGTCTCTGCTCGGACCGGCGACATTGCTCAGTCAATTCAGTGGTACCGTGATGCAGTGGAGCAAACAGCCGTTCCCAGCGATGCTTTGCTGAACAAATTGGCGAAGCATCTGATGGCCAATGGACTGGCCTATGACTCAGTGGAGGTTTTGAAGCAAATGATCTCCACGTACCCCGAATTGGAACGTCCACGGTATGACCTGGCCGGACTGGTCACCGTGCTTGGACTCAATCGCGAGGCGATTGGTCCGCTGCAGTGGCTGATCCAGCACAACCTGAGCGACGAAGAGAGCCTGGTCGTGCTTTCCAATCCCGATCGCGTCCAACCCGACCCAGAGTTCTGTCACAAACTGTTGAGCCGCGCCCCCGAGGACCTCCGACCGCATTTCGCACTCGCAAAATTGGATGCCGCCAAACAAGACTGGCTGGCAGTCACGCAACAACTCACCCCCGTCCTCCAGCAGCATCCGGACTTCCTTCCTGCGTGGGCCTTGCAGGGTCAAGCGTTGGTTTCACTTGCGGTGGCGAATCCTGATGTTGCCGAAAGCCGTTCGAATTTGCTTCAATGGAGTCAGACAAAACCGCCCGGATTGGAAACTCTTCCGGAATACTGGAATGCCGCGGGCATGTGGGCGAAGTTCACGGGCGAAAACGCTTCAGCAGTCCGCTCATTCACCGAAGCAGCACGCCTGCATCAATCCAATCACGGGCCCTCCCTGGCAGATCTGCAAGCCAGCTTGCGACAATACGGCCGGGAAGCAGAAGCCGAGCAAGTCGCACGACGATTCGATCACATCGCTGGCTTGAACGATGCCGTCAAAACGTTCCTGGAACGAAACTCCCAGTCCCAGCTTGCAGCACTCAAAGTTGCCTATCGCATGATCGATTTAGGTCGGATTTGGGAAGCCGAGGCCTGGACCCGGCTTGCCAAATCCCTCACACAGGATCCCGTTCCGAGCATCGAACAAGCGCATCTGGCAATCCGATCTCGTCTGCGCGCCGACACGCCCTGGCAGTCCCAATCCAGCTTGGTAGCGGATTCCATCCAGGTCAGCGATCTGCCAACCGTGTCGTGGAACGCATCCAGCAATCGCGTTCGCGAAATCGCCAATCAAATCGATGTCGCACCCCTTCAATTTCTCGAACAAGCCGCTGAGCTGGGGTTGAAGCACACGGTCTCATTGGCCCCCGAAGCAGAATCCGAAGGCCACTGGATCTATCAAAGCACGGGAGGCGGCGCCGCCGTGCTCGACTTCGATCTGAATGGTTGGCCCGACGTCGCGCTCGCCAATCTCGATGGCAAACCGCTGCTCAAAAATTCGTCGCCCAATCAACTGTTCCGAAATTTGGAGGGGCACTTTCAGAACACAACTGCCCCAAGCAAATACCTGGACACCGGATTCGCTCAAGGCATCACATCAGGCGATTTCAACGACGATGGATTTCCGGATCTGTTTGACGCGAATGTCGGTCGCAACCGCCTGTATCGCAACAACGGAGATGGAACCTTCTCCGATGCAACGGATGACGTGGGATTGGTGGGCAGCGAGTGGACCACCTCCGCTGTCATCGCCGATGTCAACGGAGACGGGAATGCAGACCTGTTCGAAGTCAACTACTGCGGTGGGATGGCCCCCTACGAAACCCCATGCCGAAGCGAAGCAAACGGCAAGCTTTCGAGTTGCCCTCCTTTGAAATTCGAAGCCAGTCCCGATCACATCTGGAGTGGCGACGGCAAGGGCGGCTTTCAAAACGCCAGCCGGCAGTGGATGCAACCGACCAGCATTGGTCGTGGGTTGGGAATCATTGCTGGACAGCTCGACGAACTCCCAGGACTCGATCTTTTCATCGCCAACGACATGTCCGTCAATCATCTCTGGTCCTCCTCTCATTCCGCCCACACGAACGAGAGAACCTCGCCTGAGCAGACAACACGGCTGACCGACATTGGTACCGTGAGGGGATTGGCGATGAGCGGGCAATCCAATTCCCAGGCGTCGATGGGAATGGCAGTTGGTGACCCCGACGGTGATGGAGACCTGGATTTTTTTCTCACCCACTTCGCAGAAGAACACAACACTTACTACGAACAAGTCGCCCCTGGTCTTTGGGAAGACCGGACTCATGCGGTGGGACTCTACGAACCCTCGCTGGATCAACTCGGTTTCGGCGCCACGTGGACCGACTTCAACCTGGATGGTGCAACCGAACTGCTGATCACCAATGGGCATGTCAGCGACACCGGACGCACCGACATCGGGTATCAAATGCCACCTCAACTGTTCACACGTTTGGGGTCAGGCCGTTGGGAAGAGATTCCCAATGACTCCCTCGGGTCCTACTTTGAGCAATCGCATCTTGGACGCGCATTGGTCACTCTGGATGCGAACAACGATGGCCGAACGGACGCGCTCATCACACACCTCTACGAACCCGTTGCCTTGCTCATCAATGAGTCCATGCCTGCCTGCGAGTCCACCGGCTTGGAATTCAAAGCAACGACCGGACACCGCGATGCAATCGGCACCACCGTGGAAGTTCGAAACCCCAACGATCAACGCACACTTCAGCTGACTGCCGGTGATGGCTACATGAGCAGCCAGGAACGCAAGCTGAACCTGCCAATTCCTAGCGGCAACACATCCAGCGACATCCAGGTTCACTGGCCGTCGGGACTCAGCCAGTTGTTCCGAGGTTTAGACGCTGGGCAAGACTACCTCTTGGTGGAGGGAATCGAAAAACCGATTCCAACGAAAAAGCATGTTCGGTGATTCAACGAAACGTTTGAATGTTGGCACAATGCTGCTCACGCTCTCTTGGCTGGGGTGGATCGTTGGGTGCTCCGCTGAACCATCCGATTTCGAAAAGCTGCGCAAGCAACAGCAGCACAACGAAACCAACCAAGCCACTTCCAAACAGGACGTGGACGAACAAATCGTATTGGCAAAGCAAGAACTGAAACTGGGCTCAGTTGAGCGTGCCGAAGCAATGCTCGAACCAATCTTGATGAGCCATCCCGACCGGACGGATGTCATGCGTTTGATGGCCGAGGTGCAACACAGATCCGGCAGTCCCGTCGCCGCCGCTGACTTGCTTGCGTCCATCCCCTACAGCAACCCCGAGCGATCTTCTGCGGCAAAACTGAAGGCCGTCGATTGGTACTTGCAGGCCAACGCCTATGAACCGGCCATCGACCTCTTGAACAATGCGACGGAAACGACCACCGATCAGGATCGCGTCCGCCATCGGTTGGCCGAAGTCCTCAATCAGACGGGGCAACGCGTCGTGGCATGTCGTGTTTTGCAACCATTGATCCGCAAAGGCAAGGCCAGTGAACGAGACCTTTTCTCAGTGATCACTCGGGGAGAAGCGTTCATTGACGAATCGCTTTCGGCCCCCGACTTTTCAAAACTGAGCCTGGCTTCGTTGTCGCTGGCACGTCGACAACACGACGAAGCCAAATTGAGCGAGTCCAATGAACTGCTCAGTGATCTCCGTCAGAAATACCCGGAATCGACGGCAATCGCCGCCTTCCAAGGCCGCGTGCTAGCGGATCTGCAGGATTTCGAGTCACTCCAAGCGTGGCGTCACTCGCTTCCCTCGAACATTCAGGAAGAACCGGAGTACTGGCACGCCTTAGGAAAACTCGCTTCTCACCGCAACGATCACGAGGTGGCAATTCGCTGTTTGGGGGAGGCCATTCAACGCGACCCAACGGACCGCAACTCTCTTGTTCTCGTTGCTCGGGCGTTGCGACAAGTCGGTCTCAACGAGGAGGCCGGGCAAGCCATGCGGCAATTCGAACTGCTCGAACGGACCGCCGAACTGGCGAAGATCTTTGGTTTGGCGTCGGGAACCCCAGCCGAGTATCGCGAAATGGCAGATCTGCTGTCGGAACTCGGACGCCCGTGGGAATCACTTGCGTGGGAACGCATTGCGGTTGCCATGACGGGAAGTCAACCACTCGATCAGACCGCGTTGAGCCAGAAACGCAAGCAACTGGTGGAGCTAGAAGCCTCAAACCCCGCTCTGCAACTTGCTCCATCGGTTCCCTGGTCACGCGAGAATCTATCCCAATGGCCGCTGCCGGCAGCACTCGATTCAGCCACGCTCGACCGCGATCATTCATCCCAGCCTCAGGGTTCCTCCCAACTCAACTCCGTCCCCGCCCCCATTCGGTTTCGCAACGTAGCCCCATTGCTGAACCTCCGTTTCCAGTACGACAACGGGGATGATCAGACCGACGAAAAGTTTTATCTGCATCAACAAACAGGCGGTGGATTGGGCGTCCTGGATTTTGACCGTGACGGCTGGGTTGATCTCTACTGCTCTCAAGCTGGCGTCGACGCCCTTGACTCGCAATCCCCCACCCCCAATCAACTGTTTCGCAACCTCTCTGCGAACTCTGTTCAAGACGTCACGTTGGATTCACAAACCGACGACCGAGGGTACGGACAGGGAATCGCCGTCGCAGACATCAACCAAGATGGCTTCCCAGATCTTTTGGTTGCCAACATCGGCGTCAACGTTGCTCTCAAAAACAACGGTGACGGAACCTTCTCTCGGGCCGAACTCCCGGGGGAAGGCGATGGCAAATGGACCACCTCAATCGCTTGCGGTGACCTCAACGGAGATCACTTGCCGGAGATCATCGAAGTCAACTACATCGACGATCCCAGCGCATTCGAAATCCCCTGCGTTCCAGACAACGACGCCTGCGGCCCCAGTCGTTTCCAACCTGCCGTTGACCGTTGGCTAACGCTCGATGCACGGGGTGCCTTTCAATCCTTTTTGCGGTCCGAAGGATCCTCTCCGAATGCAGGCCATGGTTTCGCAGTCCTGCTCGGCAATCTCAATGGCCAGCTGGGCAATGACGTCTACATTGCGAACGATGGCGATGCGAACCACTTCTGGCAAAATCGTGGCCGGCGAGCATCCGCCAGTGTGACTGACGGTTCCCTCCTCGCCGATTCCCAACTGCCACCAACCAATCAAGCAACTTGGCTCGCGGAGGAGACAGCCTCTCTCTCTGGAATCGCGAGCAGCCAACTGGGAGGACGACATGGATCAATGGGGCTGGCGTTCGCGGATTTTGATCGCAACGGTCTGCCCGACCTTCACGTGACCAACTACTGGGATCAAGAAGCCGATCTCTACCTTCAAGAAGAGGGCAAGACGTTCCGACATTCCAGCCGCCACTGGCAAATTCATGAACGCAGCAAACCAACGGTGGGATGGGGCACCCAAGCCGCCGACTTTGACCGCGACGGGCGAGCGGACCTGATGGTTCTCAATGGACACATTGTCGACCATCGGCATCGAGGCGTGCCGTTTCGAATGCTGCCTCAGTTGTTCCAAGGTCACGACAACCATTTCGAATTCGTCTCCGATTCAACCGACGCTGACGCTGGGCAGCGTGATGAGTTCTGGAGCCAACCGACACTAGGCCGAACGCTTGCGGTGCTGGACTGGAATCGAGACGGTCTGCCGGACGTCTTTGCCAATCATCTCGACCAACCAGCCACGCTTTTGCAGAACGAATCCGCCCCTCGAGCCTGGCTGCAGCTCGAATTGATTGGAACACATAGCGAACGAGACGCCGTTGGAGCCACGGTGGAGATTCAATCAGGATCCCAACGCTGGACCAACTGGCAGGTCAACGGCGGATTCTTGGCGAACAATGAAGCCGTGTTGGACTTTGCACTCGGCGACTCCGAGCAACCCTGCCAAGTCGCGATCCAGTGGCCATCGGGATCCAAACAAACTCTCACCAACCTTCCACCCAACTATCGATACGTTGTCACCGAAGGTGACTCCGAAAAGCCTTGGATACGCCTGAGTCATTCTCGCAAGTGAATCGGCTGATGGTTTCTTCGTTCTAGAAACTCTCTCGCTCGCAAGAAGTCAAAACGCCCCTCCTCATCGACCAAGACCTCTGGTTTGGGCTCCATCTGAAGCGACTTGTCGATCGCTTCAATCGCCGCATTGAACGCGTGCATCCGCTGACCAGCAGGAGCCATCGCGTCCATCGGTTTGGAAACTCGGTTGGGAAGTGTGCGTAGAGACTTCTCCGCCACAATCCGAATGGCATCGTAAGGGTCATTCAAGGCCAACAACAAATACGGTTCCATCCACTCTGTTCCCGAAGCCTCCTGGGCGGGAGCCCAACCCATCGCGGCCACTTGGACAGCACGTTGAGCAGCATCACCACTCAACAAATGCAACGCCGATGTCGAGAGATCAACCTCGTTTCCCGGTGCCTCCCGATCCGGAAGAGGCTGGCCGTACCAATCGTGCAAGTGATTGGCGACCCAATGGAAACCTCGATCAAGGTGACACAACGAACAGGCATTGGCCCGGTCACTGACACGGCTTTGTTCGATCGAAGGGCTTGAAATCTGATGGCTGCGAATGGTTTTCAACAACCCATACGTGGTGTGAGGCATGTGGCAATTCATGCATCGACTGCCATGGGAATCAACCGCGTGATGGGTGTGCATTTCGATTTGCTCTCCCATCTCCGCATGGCACTGCAAACAAGCATCGTCCCCGGCCATCCCCTGACCAAGTTGATCGTTCCGCCAACTTGCCAATTGGGTTTCTCGATCCGTCCCTGGGACTTCTGGCGGGTGCATTTGATGGCAAGACAAACACGTCATTTCACCCTGTTGGAAACAAGCCGACTCGATCAATCCGTTGTATTCACGCCCGGCGATGCGAGGCATGCCATCCGACCAAAACGCACCGCCCACATCTTCCATCTCTGACCAGCGTTGAAACGTCTCTGAGTCGCGATGTTCGTCGGTTGCACGGACGACCCTCGAAAATCCGATTTCATCGAGTCGATCGCCTGGGCGAAACGGGTTCCCCGTCTGCTCATACTCCTGCAAACTCACGACGTCGTAATCGGGCAGAAACACACTGTGACATTGGCCGCAAACATCCGCGGATCGCCGCTTGGAAAGCTTCGCTGGATTCACCACCAGATCCGTGACGGCTTCCGTCGTCAAACTCTCCTCCGAGTCTTCGTCTTCGCGGTTGGAGTGGCGAAGGACATGCCCCTTTCCTTCCCCATGGCACGCTTCGCAGGCGATGCCGAATTCTGCCACGCGAGTGTCCCATTCCAGTGTCTGCTCATTCGAACGCTCACGAGGATGCGTCGAATGACATCGACTGCACGTCCGATTCCACGTGCCCAATTCCAGCCCAGCGTGATGGTCTGGAGGTTGCAGAAAACTGGAATCGCGAGGAATCCAGCGTTCTTCCTCTATCAGATAGACAATGTCGAGTTGGGCTGGGGTTCCCAAATGGTCGGACGCGTGCCAAAAGACATGCATGTGATGCGATCCGGTCATCATCAGCAGTTCCCGACGCAACACCATTCCTCCCCGGAACGGATCGGCATAAGTGACGAAAAATGCGTCCTCGTGTCTCTCGAAGGCGTAACGCTTTCCGTTGACGACCACCTGTTTGTTGACAATGGATTCAGGAGCCGTTTCCTCGCGGATGATTTGTGTCATTGTCCGGTGAAACGATGCGTCCCAGGATTGGTGCTCCTCAGCGTGGCACTGCAGACAAGTTTCGGAAGCAACGAACCCCGCTTGGAGATCAGCGACGGGACGCAACTGAGACGTCGTCAGCGTGACCTCGGGTTCCAAGGGCGCGCTGTTCCGATCGTTTTTGCCGACTGGACCGATCGCTTGGGATTCCAGGCGGGATTGAATTCCTGTTGCCTCATCACCCTCCATCGCCGTGTCGGAAGACACCGGCGAACGAGTGCATCCCAACAAATTGGCCGACAACAAAACGGCTAAAAAGGGCCAACCAAGACGGGGGCCCCAACCACGAAAGGACCGTTTGTCAGCCTCCGGATCCTCAGCGATCGTCGCTCGCCTGGACGACCGATCTTCCATCCTCGACGCCTGCCTCTCGTTCCGTTTCATTCGTAACTCCGCCTGCGACAATCAACGAGGTTTCAGCTTTCAACATGCATTCCATCACCTCACCCAAACGGATGCAACGAAAGAGAATGACTCGCTGGTCGAACCGAGCACTGTTCGCGGTCCATCCCTCGGCGAATGCAATCAGAACGTCAATCTACTCCAAAGGGAGAGGTCCTGAATAGCGAGTGCCTGCCACGCCTTCCTGGCAGTGCGAGCACGAACGTCTCCGGTTCAAGACGCCGGCGAGGCTTGCTTTTCGACCATCGCTGCGTCGACGAATTCTTGCAACTCAGACAAGGTCGTGCGAAGTTGCTGCCATTCCGCCACTTCGATCGCCGCTTCACCCTTGATGGCAATCTCTGACAGTTGGCCCAGTCCGACTGTTCCACCGGAACCTCGGATCTGATGCAAATGCTTGCCAACTTGTTCGAGGTCGCCCCGATCGTAGGCGTTGATGATACTGGGCATCGTCTGATCAACCTGATCGATCAAATCACAGGCAAACGTGTGCAACCAATCGTAGTTGAAGATTTTGTTTGGTTGTGAAACCACCTTCTCAGCGGTCACCGCCACTTCCTCAGCAACCAAGTCACTGACTTCGTCGTCAACGCTCGATGCGTCCGCAACCACCAAGTCCTCGTCGGTTGACACACGATCCTGCCCGATCGTGTTTCTTGCAACGCTCTGAAGGAGTGAATTGAGATCGAGCGGCTTGGTTTGGTACTCCGTGCACCCAGCTTCACGACAACGAATCTCATCCCCGGTCATGGCGTTGGCCGTCAATGCAATGATTGGCTGCTGCACCCCCGATTCACGCAAAGTTGTTGTTGCCGTGTAGCCATCCATCACCGGCATTTGCATGTCCATCAGCACAATGTCGACCATCTCTGGTTGACTCGTCAGTGCATCGACCGCTTCCTTGCCATTGGTACGGGTGAGAACCTCTGCTCCAGCGTCCTGCAGAAACAAGGACAACAACCGGCGATTCGTTTCACAATCGTCGACGACCAAAATCTGGACGCCACTCAAATCCACCTCGTCAAATAGGTTCTCTTGGACGCCGTTGCTCGGTGCCACCACCTCTTTCGGCCCCAGCACACGGACACCCGGTGGACATTCGATTTCAAATTCGAGGATCATCTGGGTGCCAACGTTCTTCGCACTTGAGACATTCAATGTCCCGTTCAATGCTTCGGTCAAACGCTTGCTGATCGACAATCCCAATCCGGTCCCGCCATATTCACGCGTGGTCGAAACATCCGCTTGTTTGAATGGTTCAAAGATCACCGTGCTTTGCTCGTCCGTCATTCCAATGCCAGTGTCTTCGACCACCAACGTCAACTGCGTGGGAGTTCGCTCGGTTCCGTCTGAAGTCGACGTATCGGACGCAATCGAGATGGTCACCCCGCCTGCGTTGGTGAATTTGATCGCGTTGCTGGTCAAGTTGGTCAGAATTTGACGAAGTCGCGTTGGATCACTGTAGATTTGCTCTGGAACATCACTGTCCACACGAAACGCCAGCGTGATGTCCTTCTCAATCGCTTTGGAACGCAAGGAAGCAATCACGTCTTGGGCCATCCAGCTTGGATTGCAAAGGACCCGTTCCGTCTCGATCTTGTCGGCCTCGATCTTGGAAATGTCCAAGATGTCATTCAGCAAATGAAGCAGGTGAAGACCATTGGAATGAATCGTTTGCAGGTGCGACTCACGTTCCGCGTCATCCGTCACCACACCGCGCAACAACAACTCCGTGAATCCCAAGATCCCGGTGATGGGAGTGCGGATCTCGTGACTCATCCGTGCCAAAAATTCACTTTTGGCTTGATTCGCCTGTTCCGCGATTGTCTTCGCGATCTGAAGTTGATCTTTCGTTGCAGTCAATTGCTGGGCGGTCAGCTCGAGCTCTTTCGAATGACGCACAACGGAATCCGTTCGTTCCAAAACCTTCCTCTCAAGATTCAAGTTCAAATCTTGCAGTTGCTGGAAGCTGTTGGCCTTTTCCATCGCAGCGCCGGCTGCGGAGGTCAGATAGTCAGCGATTCGAATTTCATCGTCGTCGTAAAGATTCGAGAATCGCTCGTTGCTGACATACAGGTAGAACACGGTCTGATCATTGACATCCACTGGGCTGCACAAGAACGTGCCTTGCCTTGACTTCGTGATGCCATTGGCAACCGTGTTCTCCACCTCCACCACCACCGTCTGACGAGTGCGGTTCACTTCTTGAACGATCGCTGCATCAAAGGGCATTTCAGGCGGCACTGTCTGATAGCCGCCGCTGTCGGAACGAATCACCAAGAAGACCTGTTCACCGCGGAGGATCTTTGTCGCGGCGCGACGCACTTCCTGGTAGATCTGTTCCGGAAGGACGCTGGTTGCGATCCGTCGTCCCGACGCAAGCAGGGAATCGAAACGATTCACCAACGAAAGCGATCCGCTTTCGTTGACGTCGTAGTCGCTGCATTCCAATGCCGCCAGTGTGCCTCGAGCACTTTCAATCGCATCGGCATCGATCGGCCAACCGAACACCGCCGCGAAATCGGCAAACAAGATCAACGTTTTGGCATGAGCCACCATGGCTCCCTGCTGCTCGGCGACCTGCAAACTATGTTGGAAGGCGGACTGAGCAGCCCGCAGCTTCCCCGTCAGCGCCAAGTAGGCCGCTCGCTCACGGAAAGCATGGGGAATTTCGTTGGTGAACTGCTTGCTGACTTTCACCGCTGTCTTGGTCGCGTGGCCGAGTTCTCGTATCAATCGTTGGCGGCGCTTCGCACTGCGTGGCACCGTCGTTTCAAACTGCCGGCGCATCGCGGTGCAATACCATGGATAAACGGGACTGACATACGCATTTTTCACTCGAGTTGCCTTGGCGACTGAAATCGCTTTGGCAAATGACTTGACTGCCTCGTCGAATTGGTCGTGGTAGAACTCCCGTACGCCTTTGGCCAACAAGACCTGACACATCCGTTGAGAATCCGCCAGATCCCTTGCGAGTTCGTTCTCGATCACGTCCTCGGGAATGTCCCCGTTGGTCGCTCGAGCCCACACGTCAATGATGTTGCCGGTTGCTTGAAAGTCCCCGCGTTTCAAAGCCGATTCGAAGTTGATGCGAGACTGTTCCAACGCTTCCTTGTGTCTGCCCAATCGATACAACGCCGCCGCCAACTGGTAACGAGCGATGTGCACTTCCCAGTAGTCACCGGTGCGTTCGAGCATCTTCACCGCTTGCCCGGCTTGATCCACGCATGCCTCGTAGCGTGAAAAAGACAACAACAGAATGCTCAGGAAGTTCCGCGTTTGCCCCTGGCCCCACACATCGCTGAACGCCTTCCGAATCTCCAAGGACCGGCCAGCGTACTCCACGCCACGATTCTCCCAGCGCAGCAACGTCATCACCGGAGCATGCTCGGAATAGGACTGGGCCAGAAAGCGAGTGGGCTGAAAACGCTCCGCCGCATTCATCGACCGCAAGTGAGCCCACAGCGTGTAGTACTTGTCGCGGGTGTACCAATAGGCATGCGCAATTTGGCTGTACAATGACAGCGACATCTGTTCCTCTTCAGTAGGCTGCCCGCCACGTCGCCCAAGAAAACAAGGGAACAATGAATTTCGCACCTGCCGGGCACCCTCCAGCGCGATGCGAGCCATCAGCGCCAATCGATTGTTGCAGACCGGTTGCCGAAGCTGCCTCAACGAAGCTTCAAAGCACTCCACCGCCAAGTTTTTGCTGCCACGTTTAAAATGCAACTCGCCGCGTTTCAACGAGATCCGGGCATGGTGCGTGTCTGTTTCTGCACTTTCACTGGCTTGATCGAGCCACGTTTCGGCCTTGTCATATTCGCCTTGCAATATCAGCACGTCGCTCATCATCATCTGAATGAGATGAGTCTTCGCACGGTCCGCATGCGAAATTGCCCGCACGGCAATTCGCAGTTGCTCCTCTGCGCTCACCAATGAAAAGCTGTTCCTCGCAATCTCGGCCGCCCGCAACGCAAACGGCAATGCTTGTTCGTGCATTTCCGCTGCGTCAAAGTGATAGGCCAACTTGAAGAACTCAAGCGGCTCATGCTCGACGTAGTACTGTCCGATTTGACCGTGCATCGACCGAATCCGATCGTTCGACAACTCCTCCAAAATGGATTCCCGAATTTTGTCATGCACAAATGCCAAGATCCGATCGGGACGACTCCATACCAAACGTTGAACCCGCGCTGGATGGATGGCTTGGTGCGCGTCGGCAAGCCGAATGCCAACCAACTCAGCGGCGACTTCAAGATTGAAGTCGCGACCGATCACCGCGGCTGCGGTCAGCAACTCGCGTGTTTCATTGGGCAGCCGTGTCAGACGGTCCACCAAGATTTCGCTGGCATCGTCGGCCGCCTGAAAGCTGACCAGCTTCGCCTGATCGATGCCCCAACTTTTGTCGACCGGACGCAGCGCACTTGATTCGACCAACCCACGTACGATGGCAGATGCCATGAAGGGACTGCCGCCAGCAAATCGCTGCACCACATCAATCGCAGCCTGTGGCAACTGCCCCGCCATCGATTCAGCCAGTTGTTGAACCGCTTGATCCGACAAAGGCCCCAGCGAAAGCTTGACTGGGAAGCTCACATCATTCAAACGTGAACTCAAACCTTCGTCCGGGCGTGTCACGGCAAACAGAAACAGATGCCGCGCCGGATGCTCGCAGATCGCTTGGAGAATTCGAAACGATTGATCGTCCATCCATTGGCAATCGTCCAGCGTGATCATCACACTTGTTTCCGGCGTCCCCAGTTCCGTGAACAGGGTGCGGAAAGCAGAAACGATTCGGCCTTGCCCGAACTCTTCAGGACCAGAAAGCTTCGCGTTGCTCCATCCGAACGCCTTGGCAAGCGCCGGCAGTGCCGTGGTGACTTCTTGTCGATACGGCTCCATCCGATCGCGTGTGCACTTCAACATTTCTGGATCATTGATCAGATGCTTGATCAGTTGATCCATCGCCTGCAGCCAAATCGCCGATGGCTGCTGGTTCGCATCCGGTAGCGAACGCCCTCGAAGAACCAAGAATCGCTTCCGTGATGCCAGTCGCGAAACTTCGTTCAACAATCGTGTCTTCCCCATCCCCGACTCGCTGCGCAGCAGCACTCGATCGGACCGCCCGTCGATCACATTGTCCAAGGACTTCTCAAGCGTTCTGACATGTTCATCACGCCCGACAAAAGCGGGATCGATCAGGACGGTGCGTTTGTCAGCGCTGCCAATCACAAAGTCTTCCGCGGAACCACCCGTCATCAATTGATGAGAGATCGCTTTGACATCATGGAGAACCGCCGCTGCGCTCTGATAGCGGTCGCGAGGCTCTTTGCAGATCAGTTTGTCGACCAAAGTGATCACGACCGACGGTGTTTCATCGGGGTAGTTCCCGCTTTCTGGATCCGCGGTCATGTGCCGGTATAAGATTTCGCTGACATCCCCTGAAAACGCAGGAGTCCCCGTCAGGGCGGCGTACAGCACATGCCCAACGGAATAGAGGTCCGAGGTTTCACTGATGTCATGATCGATGATCCCGGACAATTCGGGTGAGGTGTAGGTCGCGCACTCGCGAGCCAACAAATCATCCTTGCCGAACAACTCCGGGCACCACAGGGGCACATAGCCGCAAAGCACCGACCGCCCATCCTCGCGGACAATGATGTTGGACGGCCGAATGTCTCGGTGGATACACCCAATCCGATGAATTTGCTCGAGTGCTTCGAACAGATCTTGGGCCAACAGCATGGCCTCCGTGGCCGTCAACGGACGCTTTCGAAAACGTCTCGCCAGCGAGGTCCCTTCGACGAAAGGATAGACCACCCGAAGATGAGTCTCGCCCACCATGAAGTCGATTGGCCGGGAGTAAGTTTCGCAGTGAATCCCCGATGTCAATCGCGATTCCGTTTTGAATCGATGAAAGCCACGCTCTTGAAAGAACAACTTAGGAACTTCGCGGAGGATGACCTTTCCACCCGTTGTGGCATCAATCGCCGAGAAGCATGCGACAACCGATGCGTTGGACAACTTCTTTTGGACGTTGTAGCGCACGCTGGTCGTTGACTCGTTTTCCCTGGTTGGTACAGAACCCACATTTGCCTCGATAAGATTTCGTGAAAGCGTCACTGCGAAGAAGCGAACATGACATCGGGGCCTTGGTCACCGTCGCCTCTTAGAGCAATCCACCGCGCTTGCGCAATGCTTAGAAATTGCCCTCGTAACAGTACCGCGCAGATTGGCGCCACTCTCATCGACCAGACAAAATGAGCAGAATATTTCAGTTGACTTTCAGGAAACTCTCAATAGTGTCCATACCATTGGTATAACCATCGTGTTGCGTCACACCTTGGCGCGAGCCAACCTTAAAGAACGTTTGGTAAAGTTCCCGATTCAATCGAAGCGTTTTGGATCCAGTGTTCTTGGGTGAACACGCGTTCTTGCTTTTCTTGCACGGCTCTTGGAGAGAACATGCTTACATCAGTGGATGGAAAACCAGTTGTCAGCTGGGAAGAAGACTACGCCCAACGCGTGAACCCGCAATTGATGACGGAGCTCTTGCACAATGCCATCCCAGTTCTCAAAGCTGTTCAGTGGAAGGTCACCTCCGTAGGGGAGGGTTCTTGCGAATCCGTTCTTCCGCTCACAAAGGCTTCCACCAATCAACATGGAACCCACCAAGCCGCATTGATCTCGTTGTCCGCGGACTACACCGGTGGGCTCGCTTTGACGACGCTGTTGCGCGGCGTCCCCCTGGCGGGGATTCACCGATGCACCGACGAGGAGTCTGCTTCGCTGTGGTTGGCAGCCATGGACGTCAAGTATCGCAACCCCAGCACTGGCCACCTGACCGCGACCTGCGACATTCCAGCCAACATTGCCCGCACGGTCCAGCAACGGTACTTCGGCGGCAAACGCATTTTGGTGACATTGCCGGTTGTGTTCACCTCCAACGGCGAACTTGTTGCGGAGGCCGAGATGCGGTACTTCGCACAACCATCCATTCAGCTCAAACCAACGAAGACCAACCCACGCATCTCTCCGATCTTTAAACAGAAGCTCAAAGCGTCCGCCCGAATGATCGCAGGACTGCGTGCTTCATCGGAAAGCAAGAACATTCGTGTCGATCAAAGTCACGAACGTCAGGCAGCCGGTCCCCATGGTGAATTGCTGGCCAATCGCCTCAACGGAGTCTTGCCACAACTCAAAGACATGGTGTTGGCTCGGACCCGACACATCGACGAAACCCTTCGCAGCGTGGACGGACTGGAGCAGGTCATTATTCTCGGCGTTGGCTTGGACATGCGTCCCTTCCGACTGAGCAAGGAACTGGGAGATCCAACCTTCTTTGAATTGGATCTGCCAGAAATGCTCGAAGAGCGCAATCGCGTGACCTCCGAAATGAAATCCGATGGCGACATCAAACGGCATTGCATGGCGGCGGATTTCAAAGTCGATCAAATCTCGGAACTCCTCTCCAAGAACGCTGAATTCGACCCGACACGTCCGACTGCCGTCGTCTTCGAAGGCTGTTCGATGTACTTCACGAAAGATGAGAACCAGCAAATTCTCCGTGACATCGCCACCCTCCTTCAACATCCCGGCAGTCTCGTGTGGTGCGATCTGGTTCGCGAGAACGTGGTCGAAGGAACCGTTCCCTCCCCCGATATCAAGAAGTTCACGGACGGAATGGAAGAGCTGGGCGAACGTTTCATTTTCGGCAGCAACTCACCGACCGACTTCTTCTTGACCTGCGGCTTGCCGCAAACCAAGTCCACTACCGTGGGTGAGTTCTTACGCTCGGACGACCCAGTCTTGGCAACCTATCAATTTGCGGTTGGCTTCAAGTAGTCGGATCGCAGACACGTTCTTTCGATACTTAACCTGAGTTCATCGGCTTCGGCGCGGTTGCTCTTGCCTGCTACGCGATCTCAACGCCTGCTTCGAAGTGTCACCGAAACCAAGATCTCGACGGGTGCATTTTGAGCACGGTGTGAAACTGTGACGTCCCGACCAGATTCCTCACGTAAGCCGCAACGATTACGCCGATTAGTCCGAAGTTGCCGGTGATTCTGCCGGTGAGCACAAGACGAATCCATCGTTGGGGCAAATTGGATGTTCAAGAGAGTTCTTCCGTTCGCGGTTATATTTCTGTCGCTCAGTTGGGCGAGCGACGCCTTTTCACAGGGTGCTTACATTTCGGCTGCTGGGCCGGTCAACCGCAGCATGGGGGGAGCGTCCACGGCGGCTCCGATCAGCGCATTGAGCGCGATGTACTGGAACCCTGCTTCTATCAGTGGGATGGAACACAGCGAACTGGAGGTCGGAGTCGACCTTTTGTTCACCGATCACCAAGTCACCTCGACTGTCGGTGCAACGACAGGTACGACCGATGCGGAACCCGGATCCTTTCCGGTCCCCAACTTCGCCTGGACACATCGGCTGGAAGATCCCCGCTTCACCTTTGGACTGGGAGTCAACTCCGTCGCAGGTTTCAAAACCAATCTGCCAGCCGACCCCACCAATCCCGTGTTGGCACCGCAGCCGACGGGATTGGGACAGATCACTTCCGAAGCTTCCTTTTTGCAGATCGCGCCTGTGCTCTCGATGGCGATGACCGAGCGACTGTCCGTCGCGGCCGGCCCGCTGATCACGACAGGCCAAGTCGGAATCGAACCGTTCGTCTTTGACTCCGTCAACGGCGACAACACCTACTCTTCTGGGCGATCAACGAGTTATCACTGGGGCGGTGGTTTTCAAATCGGATCCTACTTCCTGATGAGCCCCAACTGGCAGCTCGGAGCGTCCTACAAAAGCAAAGCGTGGATGGAAACGTTCGAATTCACGGGTGCCGACGAGAACGGTTTGCCAAGAACCTTGACTACTGACATCGATCTTCCATCGGTCATCTCACTGGGAACCGGATACACCGGATTCGACCAATGGCTCTTTGCCGCCGACATCCGTTACCTCGACTATGCCAATGCCGATGGCTTTGGTGACGAAGCATCCTACGATGCAACTGGAAAACTTGCGGGGTTGGATTGGAGCAGCGTCTTTGCTCTTGCCTTGGGTGCCCAACGCAGCATCGGGGACCGAGTGTTTCTGCGGGCGGGATACACCTACAACCAAAACCCAATTCGTGAAAGCGAATCGTTCTTCAACCTGGCTTCCCCACTGATCTACGAACACATGCTCAGCATGGGTGGTTCGTACAAACTCAATCAAAAGGTGGCGGTGAACGTCGGTTGGTCTCACTACATGGAGAACACACGAACGGGAGCAGTCATACTGCCTGGGATTGGCGCGGTCCCTGGGTCTTCGGTCACCAACCGAATGTCGGCTGACTTTCTTAGCTTCGGCATCGTCATGCAGCAGTAGCGATCTCGAAACGGCGCTTGTGCCAGATCGCATTCTCGCCCTGATGAGACCTGCACGACTCATTGTTCAGATGGGCGCGAAGTGGATTGCTGATCAAGAGCGACCGACTCATCGCAAGAGCCACCCAACCGCAACCTCAACTGCGTTTCAACGCAGTCTGCAGACGGGTTCACCTGTCCCGTTCGGGGTGTGGCAAGCTGACACATGAACGCTCACAACCAGAGAAAACTCGAGCGTTTGACGCTTTCAAGCGAACAAAACGCCTTCCCGAACACTCATTTTGAACACCCCGTTGGGGATGCCCCTCAATTCGAAAGAAGGCAACCGCCTCAAGGTCACCTTTGAGCGATAATGTTATGGGGCAAAGAGCAAAGCTCGGTCAGCATCCTCTCGATTCACCTTGGGGCAAAGGTGGATCACCTCGGATGCTGGCCGAGCTTGCCTGCTTTCTATATGTGAGCCGCCTGGCGTTCGCCACGGTTCCCACGCACAACCGGGGCTCACGCCCAAACGGCTCGCGGGATTCAACCCAATCATTCCTGCCCACCAGCTTATCACCAGCAACCGTCCCCATTCTTGCGACGGATTGAGACTTGCGAGTCACCGCACTCGTCCTGCGTGACCAAACCTTTCGGCATGCCGCAGCGTGCTCAAGCCGACATGATCTCGGCGGTCAATGAAATCTTGACCAGTTCAGCCACGCTCTGAGCGTTGAGCTTCTTCATCAAGTTGGACCGATGGCGTTCCACGGTCTTTTCGCTGATATCCAAGCGATTCGCGATCACCTTGTTCATGCTGCCTTCGACAATCTGTTGCAGAACCTCGCGTTCGCGATTGGTCAAACGTCGCAGTCGGGCCTTTGCCTTCGCGGCACGCTTCGTCAGCAACTCCAAATGCTTTCGGTGGGTGATATCCAATGCCCGAGCTTGAATGCCAACGAACTGATCCGAATCATTGGCCAACGGTGAACAGGTCAGCAGCAACCAAACCAAATGCCCATCAGCGTGGGTGATCCGCACTTCATGCGCCTCGGAGTGATTTCGATGAAGCATCCGCTGGTCGATCAATTCCGCGCTCTCAGCTTCTGCCAGTTCACAGATATTCAAACCGTTCAGTGTTTCGCTCTGGCGTCCAAGCATGGACGCGAAGTTCTCGTCCACCTGCAGAATCTTCCCGTCCAGATTCAACACCGCATTGCCCTCGGTATTGTTCACCACGATCTCGCGGTATTGGTTCTCGCTCTTGACCAAGGCAGAAAGCAGTTCCACCTGACGGGTCACATCCTGGGTGGTGCCGCGTCGCACAATCTTCCCATCGACCTCCGTCAACCAAACCGTCGCGGAAAAGTGACGTCGTGGTCCATGTGCCGGATTGCTGGCAAATTCAAATCGACGGACATCCCCAGGATGAAAAGGCGGCCGATTCACATCCAATATCTTTTCGCGGTCCACTGGATCCACTACTTCGATGAACTCATCAAAGGCGACGGGACCGGAGGCTGGATCGATGTTATGCAATTTATAAAGTTGAGTTGACCACCACGCCACCGGCTCGCCTTCAACCCACTCCCAACTGCCCACGCGCGAATTTGCTTGGGCCGATTCGAATCGCTCATTGGTGAGACGCAGTTCTTCTTCGAGGTTCTTCGTCGGCGAAACATCGATCACCGTGGCACTCGCAAATTCGATGGGGCTGCTTCCGTCATGGTCACCAACAAACGTGAACCGCAACCAAATGAGTGCCCCATCAAGATGCACCATTGGGAACTCTCGCACGACCCGGTCGGCCGCTCCCATGCCAATTCCTTGAACAACCACCTCAAATGCAGAAGCAAAGACACTTTCGACCAATCGGCTCAATGGCCGCTCTCGCAGGGTCTCCAAATCACGCCCGAGCATTCTTGCGAACGAAGCATTCGCATCTCTCAACTGGGTTGTTTTGACATTCAAGCGAACGAAGCCGATGTCAAACTCGTCCAACGCATTGCCGAGCATCACAATGGATTGATGCGCCTGATCAATCCGCTGTTCCGCACCGCGTCGGTTTGTGTTTTGGTAGTTCGGCGCCATTTCAATCAACCACAAGAAATCCCTACCTTCAATTCATCTCAATCGAAGGCGTTTAAAAAACTAGTCATCCACCGTCTTCGCCAACAGGAATGATTCCGCCTTCGGAATTCATTGATGGGTCATTGAGATGCAACTATCAGTCGCATGCTCACCTCAGTGCAAACACCGCCTCGGCAACCGTTCGACCGTCTTTTCTTTTGTCAGTGGCACATCCCGCCCGGTGCACTACCGGACAATTGTGTCCTTCCACGATCGTTCGAACCACCGAAGTGGTTGCGAAACGGATCCCAGTCACAAACGCGTGCCAGTGACAGAATCAGGGCGCAATGCAGGACCATGCTGCCATTTGCGGTTCTCCGCAAACGAAAACTCAGTCTAACACGGCCTCAAGCTGCAATCGACTCCCGAATGCACCTGTTTTCGATTTATCCACCCAGATGGCACCAGGGCCAACCTTGCAATGAACCCACGTTCAGATGTGTCATCCGAAAGACCTCGGGTGCACTTCGTCGAAATGCCACAACCAAGACGCATCCAATGCATCCAGCCCATCCCCTTGTAAATCGAGCCGATGAGGTGGCGCCTGTCACAAATACGTTTTCGGTGCAACGCGTGGCACTTCCAGCGTCGACTCTCTCACCCACGTTTTACGAAACATTTGGTTGGATGAAACCACAAAACGTAGATTCTTCAGTCGACCGCAACGCAAAGAAGCGCCTTTGGCGAACGCAAGTCGCGAAAGCGGGCCTTCGGATGCCCTAAGAATCGGCTGATCCGAGTCTACAGACTCTCGAGGTAGCGAATCAATTGTGCCCGTTCTTCGATCGACAATTCTTGCGGCAGTTGATGCTGAAAGTTGCCGACAACATCGCTCAACTCAGCTGCTCGCAAATCATGGAAGAGCGAGTGCAGATGCCCCACACCTCGCAACGACGGCGGGTTGAATTCGGTGATCCCTCGCTCATCCTTCAGACCCACGTCGTAGGTCGCATCCGATGTAAGAATCGAACCGGAATGGCAGGACACGCAATCCAACGACTCGAACAAGTGTCGTCCTTTCGACACAAGTTCTCGATCCAGATCCGTCACCGGGGCGCGAAAAGCCGGAGCGGGCGGGATCGACTCAAGGAACGCGACGAGGTCCGCCACGTCACCATCATTCATCTTCCGTCCTTGCATGGTCAATTCCAGTGTTTGCCGAACTTGACCTTCAATCTCTGACTTGTCTCCCACCCAAGCCCAGGGACCGGTTTCGCCGACTCCACGCAGAGAAAGAATGCGTTTGGGGGCGCCTTCGCCACCATCGCTCAGCGTGTCGGCCAGCGATCCGCTGGTGTGCCCGTCGGTGTGACAACTATGGCAACTGTACCAACCGCCACGAGAAAGACTGGCGTCAAAGAACAGCAACTCGCCTCGATCGCTTGCTTGAAGCGAAGGTGATTCGCCGAGACTCAGGGATGTCGCAATCACGAACAACTGTTCTTCGCCCGCCTGGACGTCGGGACCAATCTGGTAGCTCTTCGTTGCAACATCAGAGCTGACCGGCTCAACGGCCGGGTCATCAGAGGAGCGGTAGGATTTGCTTCGGTAAGCAGACGAGTCATCCTGTTCCTCCTCCGTCTCTTCGTATTCGTACTCTGCTTCGTACTCGACTTCTTCGGTTTCAGAGTATGGCCCGGCGTCGCGGATGGGTTCCGCATCACTGGCCCCCGTCCCCTCGCTTGAGACATCGCTGTCACGGGAGCGCACGCTCTCCTCGGTATTCACTTCCGGCGCATCGAAGTGAAAATCCAATCGAGTCAACGAATCCGAGTGTTCATTGGCGACCAAAAATCGATCTTCCGAAATCTTTGCGATGGCAACTGGCCGGCGTCCGGCCACAATTCGAGTCACCCCGATCCCACCGGGTTCGACCACGCCCACCTGCCCCAATCCACCAATGGTCACGACCAACCGACCGTCTTCTCGCATTTCTAACGCGTTGGGGTCACCGGCTCCGCGTGTGTTGTTGCCAACCGCAATGAAGCGTCCCGACTTCATCAAATTCGCTTTGGGATCCACAATCGTCGCGACCGAAAGCTCACGCATCGCGTCGGACACCATCGATCCCCAAATGATCTCACTGCTTCGCGGCGGCGCGATTTCATTGATCAACTCATGCGTCACATACACCATTTCTCGGTCCGTGCTGCGTACAAACCCTCGAATGTTGTTGCCGGGAATTTCCCGAATCGACTCGACCTGAAAGTCATCCAGGCGAATGACAGCCAACCGAGGCCCAAACGCGTCGGCAACCAGCAACCGATTTTGATCGGGAAGAATCAATTGTGCCCGGGGCGAAAATGGCAGCGACACGGTGGCCATGATTTCGGGTGGTTGATCCGCAGATCCCTGCAGGTTCACGAACGTGACTTCCCTCGCCCAGGTTGAGCAAACCGAGCACCAGTCCCCATTGTCAGTAGCCCGAACCGTCGCCGGTTCATTCGGCACCGCCACGCTCCATTGAATGACGGGACTGCCAGCCTTCATCTGCACGGATGTCAGCCGTCCATCTTGCTCCGTGACCAGCAAGCGTTCCCCCACCGCGATCAAATCCGTCGGGTGACCACCCAGCCGATACTCGCCGATCACCTGGAGCGCATTCGTGTCAACAACGCTGAGTGTTCCACTGCGACGATTGGCAACGACCACCTGATCATCACCCGTATTCACGACCGCCACGGGGCGACGCAGCATGGCGGTTCCGGCCGCCACCGAAGACAAAGCCTCCCCGCCTCGAATGGACGTCTTGCTCGTCGACGTGGGCTGCACAATCGGTTGATTGCCCCAGACGGATTCGTTCCAACAAAAGAACGCCGCCCCTAACAATCCGATTGTGCAAACGGACCAGGCAGCAAAACGACGAGCACAGCGATGGTTCTGGTTCATGGCAACAGTATGACCGGATCACTTCCTGGTGTCACGCTGACAAGCGGTCAAAAATTCGACGCCCTGGGTGAAGAGACCAGTTCAGCGCCGCCTATCCCTGCGAAACCAGCGGGTTGTCGCCCAACGCTGCCACAACGAAAACCGGCGGTGCCGCGATGGCCTGAACAGACCAATCGACACTGCGCGAACGACACGGGCCGAGCGGATTCTTCACTGCGTCGGGAAGGCCAACGCCACCTTGGCCCAGCCTCACATGCTATAACGCCCCTCCCAATCCTGCCTCGCCTCTCCCTCCCGCCAAACATTCCTCAACGGAGTCCGTTGTGCCCCGCCTGCATTCCCCCCTTTTGCACCGTCGCTCTGCGTGTCATGCGGCTGTATCTTTCTTGATCGCGACGATCAGTGGCTGCTGCCTCTCCTCGGCATCATCGAACTTGGTCGCCTCCGAAACAACGACCTCCGTCGAACATGGCATCGTCGATGTGTTTGTGCCCCAACAAGATGGCTACCCCGCCATTCGAATTCCCTCCATCGTCACGACCCAACAAGGCACATTGTTGGCCTTCGCGGAGGGTCGCCAGGGCGGAGACCATTCCGAGAACGATCTGATCATGAAACGCTCCACCGATAACGGAGCGACTTGGAGTGAGGTGATCGTCCTCAACGACCAAGGCAAACTCTCACTGAACAACCCGCAAGCCGTCGTGCTGGCATCGGGACGGGTTCTCGTGATGTACCAGCGAAGCAAACTGGGCGAACGAAACGCATCCGACGGTCACGGCCCCGATTCCTTTTTCACGTTTATTCAAACCAGCGATGACGACGGACTGGGGTGGTCGGAACCACGCGACGTTTCCAAACAGGTCAAACGAGAGCAGGATGTCACCAGCGTCGCTGCGGGACCCGGCATCGGGATCATCTTGCACCACGGCCCGCGAAAAGGGCGGATCATCATGCCGTTCAACCAAGGCCCCTTCAACAATTGGCAGGTCTACGCCGCCTACAGCGACGACAATGGCCACACCTGGCAAATGGGCGACGTCGCTCCGGGTGATGGCAAGGGACACGGCAACGAAGTTCAAATGGTCGAACTGTCAGGCGGGCGAGTGATGCTGAACGCCCGAGCCCAGGGGGCCGGCTCGACCAAACATCGAAAGATTGCGATCAGCGAAGACGCCGGGCAAACCTGGTCACCGCTTGAGATCGATGAGCAGTTGATCGACCCCACCTGCCAAGCCGCCATCCTGCGGTATTCCTGGCCAACAGAAGGAACGAGCCGCCTCCTGTTCTCCAACCCAGCCACTCAAAGCAAACGCGAAAACGGTGTGCTTCGGATCAGCTACGACGAAGGCCAGACGTGGCCGAAACAGGTCGAAGTCTATCCCAATGGCTTTGCCTATTCGTGCCTGACACGCCTACAAGATGAACGCATCGGCGTCCTGTTTGAACGCGATGGGTACAAAACGATCAGCTTCACCGCGATCCCATTGGACGCTCTCGAACCAACCGCTTCAAAACCTCAACCAACATCCAACGGCAAGGAGGCCAACTGATGGTCGACGAATCACTCATGGTGCAGCGGATGTCAGGCCGAAAACTCTCTGGCTTGATCGCTGCGACTTACACACCGATGACCGCCACTGGCGACTTGCGTCTCGACGTTGTCCCGAAGATGGTTGAGAAACTGCTCCACGACGGAATCTCGGGACTCTATGTCTGCGGCAGCACTGGAGAAGGCATGTCGCTGACAACGCCTGAGCGGCAATCGGTGGCGGCCGCTTTTGTCGAAGCCAGTGCCGGCCGACTGCCCGTGATTGTTCAGGTCGGGCACAACAGTTTGCGAGAAGCCCAGGCACTCGCTGCGCACGCCCAAGAAGTTGGCGCCAACGCGATTTCCGCCACGTGTCCCTCTTACTTCAAAGTCTCCAACACGCAGACGCTGGTTCAGTGCATGAAGGAATTGGCATCCGCTGCGCCGGAGACTCCCTTCTATTACTATCACATTCCGATGCTCACCGGATCGAACATCGAAATGCCGGAGTTTCTCACCCAGGCCGACGATGCGATCCCGACGTTGGTGGGATTGAAGTACACCGACACCAAACTTTTCGAATTCCAACGCTGCCTGGAACTGGCCAACCGGCAATTTGATGTCGTTTGGGGATGCGACGAAATGTTGTTGGGCGCCACCGCCACCGGCGCGAGGGCCGCGATCGGCAGCACTTACAACATCGCCGCCAAGCTCTACCGACAAATGACGCTCGCGCTGACCAGCGGTCAACTGGACGCGGCTCGCAAATGGCAATCCCAATCCATCGAGATGATCAGCACCATCGGGCGTTATCCTTTTCATCCCGCCATGAAAGCGGTTTTGGCGATGCAAGGTCTGGAGGTTGGTTCCTGTCGACTCCCACTCGAATCGCTCTCGCCAACGCAAACCCAAGCCCTGCGAAATGACTTGCAGGCGATTGGATTCTTCGATTGGTGCCGTGCCCCGGCGGAGTCCGGCCGCGCATGACCCCTTGCCTTTCCAAACGATTCCGAACGCGTCTTGCTACCCCACGCATTGCATTTCGTTTTGGGATCCGCATTCTGGTTTCACTGGCAGCCATCACGCTGAGCAACATCGTGCTGGGAATCCCCGCTGCTCTCGCGCAAGCGGACTCAAGCGACTGGTTGCAGTGGGACGAACTTCCCTCCATCCCAGATCCACTCGGCGTCGCAGGTCCCTTTGTCGGTGTCGATGGGGATGCATTGATCGTCGCCGGCGGTGCAAACTTCCCGCGTCCCGTTTGGGAATCCAACAAGGTTTGGCACGATTCAATCTACGTCCTGACGGAACCCGACGACTTAACAGCCACCAACTCCCAATGGATCGATGCCGGTCGCCTCCCAAGGGCGACGGCCTATGGCGCATCCGTTTCGATTCCCCGGGACGTGTCACCACACCATGGATTGCTCTGCATCGGCGGAAACGACGCGGCAGAAACTTTTCGCGAGGTCTTCTTGCTTCAATGGGATGCGACCACCCAAACAATTCGGCACCAACCATACCCTCCGCTCCCGGAGCCTTGCGTTCATGCCTCGGCAGAGCGAGTTGGGCAAACGGTCTTTGTTGTTGGAGGGCAACGTGGCAGTGACCTTTCCACCGCAACATCGGCTGCTTGGACGCTGGACCTGAGCCAATCCCAAGACCCGAGTTTGCTGGCTTGGAGGCGTCTTCCGGATTTCCCGGGCCCATCCCGCGCACTTCACCTGACCGCCGCCCAGCACGATGGCTATGAGACATGTCTGTACGTCATCAGTGGACGCCGGCAGGCGGCAAGCGGAGTCGAATTCCTGACTGACACGTGGGCGTATCGTCCCAGCGATCAAACCTGGCAACAAAAAACCGACATCCCGCACCCCATGGCGGCGGGAACCGCAACGCATGTTGGACAAAGCCACCTGGTTGTCTTGGGCGGCGATGACGGCAGCCTGTTTGGGCAAGCGGATGACTTGAAGGACAATCACCCCGGATTTCTCAAGAAGACGTTTGCCTATCACACGATCACGGACACCTGGACGGAAACCGGCAGCAGTCCCGCGAATCACGTGACCACCACGGCGGTGCATTGGAACGATGCGATCGTGGTCGCAACCGGAGAAGTCCGTCCCCGAGTTCGTTCGCCGTCGGTGTACCGCGTCTCCGTCCACGCCCCAGATCGCAGCTTTGGAACCTTGAACTACGTCGTTCTGTTCAGTTACCTCCTGTCGATGGTTGGCATCGGCGTCTACTTCGCTCGTCGCAACCGAAACACAGACGACTACTTTCGCGGCGGAAGTCAGATCCCTTGGTGGGCGGCTGGCTGCAGCATTTTCGCAACCATGCTCAGCTCGGTGACCTTCACCGGCATTCCATCCAAGGCATTTGCGCAAGACTGGACGTATTCGATCGGCAACTTCACGATCCCGCTGGTTGCGATCGTGGCGGTGTATGTCGCGATGCCGTTCTTTCGCCGAATCGATGCGACCAGTGCCTACGAATACCTCGAGAAACGATTCAATCGCTCAGTGCGTTGGTTTGGCAGCCTCAGTTTCTCGCTGTTCCACGTGTTTCGAATGGCGGTGGTGATGTCGCTGACCGGGCTGGCGTTGTCGGTCGCGACACCACTGACGCCACAACAATCCGTGCTATTGATGGGCGGGCTCAGCATCGCCTATTGCACGATGGGCGGAATCGAAGCGGTCATCTGGACGGACACGATCCAAACCGTCGTGCTGCTTGGCGGCGCCTTCCTAGCGATCCTGTTGATGCTGTCCGCCACCGACGGTGGATTCGCGGGAAGTTGGTCGCATGCAGTCGACGCCGACAAGCTTCGACTGGCAAACTTTCACCTCAGTCCGACTCACGCCCAAATCGCATTGTGGGTGATCGTGTTCGGTGCGATTGGGCAAAACCTGTCCTCCTACACCGCCGACCAAGCCGTCGTCCAGCGATACATGACCACCGCTTCCCAATCGCTGGCGGCTCGTTCGATTTGGACCAATGCCGTGCTCACCATCCCGGCAACGTTGCTGTTCTTTGGAATTGGCACGGCGCTACACGGTTTCTACCATTCGCATCCCGAGCGACTTTCACCGGCGATCACAACCGATCAAGTCTTCCCGCTCTTCATCGCCCGAGAGATGCCAATCGGAGTGGCGGGGCTGATTGTCGCGGGTGTGTTTGCTGCGGCCCAGTCCACGGTCTCCACCAGCATGAACTCGACCGCGACCGCTCTGGTCACCGACTTCTTTCGACCACTGAATTTGTGCCGAGACGAACGTGGTTACCTGTTTGCCGCTCGGACCCTGACGTTCCTCATCGGCGTTTTGGGAACCCTGTTTGGGTTGGTCTTTGTCGATCCCAGCATCAAGTCACTCTTCGACACATTCATTGTGGTGATTGGCCTGTTCATGGGAGTCCTGGGCGGACTGTTCGTCCTGGGAGGGTTGACCACGCGAGCCAACTCGGTCGGCGCGATGGTGGGCGCCGCCATCGGCGCCACGACCATGTTCGCGTTGTGGCAATTCACTGAAGTCAACGGTTATCTCTACACAACCTGTGGCATCTTGAGCTGCTTTGGATCGGGCTACTTGGCCAGTCTGCTGACCTCACCGCCCAGCGAATCCTTGTCAGGATTGACGATTCACACGCTGGTTGAGAACCAAGCCAAACCACACACCGCCCAACCGGAGTCGTGACCTGTGGATCCAACGCGGCGCAATGAACTGATCAAGGTGTACCGGGACGGTTTGCTGAACGACACGGTGTCGTTTTGGACGAGGCACGGTGTCGATCGGGAACACGGCGGGTTCCTGACCTCGCTGAATCGCGACGGAACCGTGATCGACACCGACAAGGGTGTGTGGCAACAAGGCCGCTGCACCTGGTTGTTCGCCGAACTCCACAACAACGTGGAACCTCGCGAAGAATGGCTTCAGCTCGCCATCCACGGTGCAACGTTCCTCGACCAACATTGCTTCGATCCCTCGGACGGTCGAATGTGGTTCCAGGTCACGCAAGAAGGCCAGCCCATCCGGAAGCGACGCTATGCCTTCTCGGAGTGCTTTGCCGCAATCGCCTATGGCGAGCTCGCTCTGGCCACAGGGGAAACTCACTACCGCGAACGTGCGATCCAAACATTCGAACGATTTGTCGACCACAACTTGAGCAGCGAAGAGGCCGCCTCAAAGTTCACCGGGACGCGTCGGACACGAGGCATGGGATTCCCGATGATCACCATCGCCACCGCTCAAGAACTGCGTCAATCCATTGGTCTGGAAGATGCCAACGACTGGATCGACCGAAGCATCGCCACAATTCGCGAATTTCACTTGAAGCCCGACATCGAGTGCGTGATGGAAACCGTGGCCATCGACGGCCAGATTCTCGATCACTTTGACGGTCGCACGCTCAACCCTGGACACGCGATCGAAGGAGCTTGGTTTCTCCTCTGGGAAGGCCATCTCCGCAAGGACGCTTCCTTGATCCAAACGGGCTGCCAAATGCTGGATTGGATGTGGCATCGTGGCTGGGATCGGAAACATGGAGGGATCCTCTACTTTGTCGATGTGCATGGTTTGCCGGTTCAAGAGTACTGGCACGACATGAAGTTCTGGTGGCCTCAAAACGAAACCATCCTGGCAACCCTGCTCGCTCATCTGCTGACCGGCGACGACAAGTACGCTGATTGGCACAGGCAAGCTCACCAGTGGGCGCACTCCCATTTCCCCGACGCCCTGCACGGCGAATGGTTCGGATACTTGCACCGCGACGGCAGCCTCAGCAGCGAACTCAAAGGCAATCTCTGGAAGGGGCCATTCCATCTGCCAAGAATGCAATACATGGCTTGGAGATGGCTGGAGAAAGATTTCGCCTGATGGCAACCCTCCCAGCATCGAGCCGGCGACTCGCCTACAATCCGGAGAGGCAACACGCGCGAATGAACGCGTGAACTCGCGAACCTCCTGGGGCACTTGTGATGAGACTTTCGCTGCTAGCCATCGTCGTTTGGCTGTGCGTTGCCACTGGCCACTGTTCGCTTTCGGCGGACGAGAACGATCTGTTCACCATCGTCGGAGAGCAAACGATCCAAACAGTTTCCGTCGAGGTCACCGCCCCCAACGGTGATCCGATCAAAGGTGCCGTGGTGACCCCATGGGCACTTCGCTACTCGCAAGGCCACGGCCATTGGCTCAGCAACGGAAAAGACCGTTCCGAGATGATGCCTGAATCTGCCCGCACAAACGAAGACGGACTCGCCAACGTTTCGTATCCGTTCTATCGCGATGCCAGTGAAAAGTCGCGAACCCTGCAAGTGTCCGTGCATGTTCGACATGAGTCATTCAGTTTGCCAGATGCGATTCACATCGACGTTCCGTCCGACGACGTCTTTGCCATCGAAATGCAACCGGCGGCGAGCATCCTTTTCCGGCCGATCGTCCCGAATGACGATGACTTCACTCTGGACCAAATCCAAGTTCTTCGCTCCGACATCGGGTCTTGGGAAAATAGCTACCGACGGGAGATCCAAGACGATCAAGTCCGCGTCAACCAACTCTATCCCGGCGCCACTGATTTCCTGTTGGTTCGACTGGTGGACGGCAAACCAACGCATTTCAGTGAGATGATGGAAGTCGAGCTCAAGCCCGGGATGAACACTCCAGTGGATGTTCCGCTGCACCCCGCAACTTCGGTCCCCGGAAAACTCGCAGACAGTGTTTCCCGTCCAGTCATCGACGGCCGTCTCCTGGCGATGACCGTTCCGCCCAAGTCAGCTCGAGAACGTGCGACGTGGCAGACCTGGACTCATGTCGATGCCGATGGAACCTTTTTGATTGAAGGCTGGCCAAGAGATCAATCCATTCAGATCATCGGACTCACAAAAACGCATCGGGTTCACCCCACTGGATCAGACCCAAAACGGAGCAGTCGCCTCGGGAATCCCGTCATGGTCGATCCGCCGTTTGACACTCCCCTCATTCTGGAAATGGAAACGCTGCACGTCTGCCAAGTTCAGGTGCAAAGCCTCGACGACAAACCACTTGGCGACGTGAAAGTGACTGCCTATCCGAACGTCCTGTGGACCAATTGGGGATCTCAAGTGTACGGCACCCCTCTGACTCGGAGCGCGGACTTCTTTGATGCTCCCAACTTGCTCGCCTACTTCCAAAATCGACGAGACCAGCCCCGCTTTCCATCATTGTTTTCAGACCGTACCAATCGGAATGGCCTCGCCACCATCAAACTGCCTGTTGGCACTTGGGGGCTCTACGTTGACGACGATCGCTACGAGATCCCAATTGTGCTCGGACGCCGGAACGTTCAGATGGAAGTCTCCGACGACACAGGGAACTCAATCGTCGTGCGGTTGGTTCCCAAAGGCACGGACTTGCTGGGCGACTACGACAAACTGGCGGGCGTCGTCTTCGGATGTTCCACGCGAGAAGGAGAAAGGATCTGTGCGTTGCCAGAAGTCCGTGAAAAGATGGATGAGTTTGTGCGTCGAATCCAGGAAGCCAAGGCCCCGCAAGATCCCAAGATCCTCGCCGAGGCATTCATGGTTGTCTCGGATGCGTTCCTCAAAGCCGGTGACCAGGACGAGGCGGCGAAGTGGCGGCGAAAAGCGTTGAAAATGAAGGTCAAACTGACTCGAGCGATTTCAAAGGAAGAATCCTCCAACTGATTCCATTCGTTCAAACCGCGATGCGAACACGGTTGCGATATTCACGTGGCGTCATCTTTCGGTGCTGCTGAAAGCGTCGGTTGAAATTCGACAAATTCTGATACCCGGACTGTTGACTGATCGACAGAATCGAATCTTCCGTGTCGGTCAACAAGCGACAGGCAAACCCGATTCGCAGTTCGTTGATGTAGGCGGACACAGTTCGCCCCGTCGACTGTTTGAAAAACCGGCTGAAAGCGGACGCGTTCATGTCTGCTAGCTCCGCCAGTTCACGATGCGTCAGTTCTGGATTGGTGAGGTGATGCGTGATGTGGTCGCAGATGACCTGAATGCGGGTCTCCACCTCCTCGTTGTTACTGGTTCGATACAAATGGGACGCGAGCGGCTCGCAATCCGAACAGCCCGCGAGTTCATCCAGAATCGATAGCAAGTTCACCAAGCGGCTCGCTCCTCGCTCCGTCTCCAAGTCCATCATCCGGTTGCCAACCGACTCAGCCATCCCAGCCGGAAACCACAATCCTCGACTGGCACGCTGCAGCAACTGGTGAATCTCCACCATCTCGTTGAGCCGAAAGAAGTGCGGCCCCAAGAAGTCGGGATGAAACTGCAACACCATCGCGGAGTGCAAATCGTAAACCTGACCTCGGTATTCATCCGAAGCCCACGTGTGCGGCAACTCAGACCCCAGCAACACCAGGTCGTGATCGGTGTAGCTGCCAATGTGGTCGCCAACCATTCGGGACCCAACTCCAGACGGGATGTAGGTCAGCTCCACTTCGGGATGGCGATGCCATTTCACCGGTGACTGCAACGACGCGCGATTGAAACATCGAAACGATTGCCCACCGTCGGGGACCAACTTTTCGTAGGAAGCTTTCATGCGGCAGACCTTGGCGAAGCCATGACAGGTGATCAAGTGAGAGTGAACGAGCGGCGTGGTGAGAGACGTTTCGAAGCTCGCTTGCCAACGCGTCCAAAACGAATCACGGGGCGAACGAACGCATCAAGATGCATCGTCCCCAAAGGCGCACAACGAGTATCACTTCTCAGAGAACTGCGCACATTTTCATAAAACGCTTTGCCGACGCGCAAACAAAGTACCACAAAATGGCAACTGTCGTGGAGAAACGACTTTCGCAACTCTGCAGAATGGGCCACGACGAATCGCATCCCCCAAACGTGAGTCATCCCGATATGCCAATCAGCCCCTCCATTCCCGACCGAAAAGTGGCCCTCGCGTTCATGGCACATCCCGACGACGCGGAGATCAGTTGCGGCGGCACCTTGATTCGATTGCAACAGTCGGGCTGGGAAGTTCATATCGTTTCGGTCACCGCTGGCGATTGCGGGTCGATGAACATGGGGCCCGATGAAACCGCCCGAATTCGTTTCCAGGAAGGCACTGACGCAGCCCATTTGATCGGCGCCACATTTCACACATTGAGTGAACCGGACGGACGTCTCGTGTACGACCGTGAAGCGTTGCAAAAATCAATCGACCTCTTTCGACGCATCGCGCCAACTCTGGTGATCACGATGCCGATGTCGGACTACCACGCCGACCATGAGATTTCGGGTCAACTCGGTCGAGCCGCCAGCTTTGTTTACGCCGCTCCCAATGCATCCCGTGAACCGGTCCTCGATGGTTCAAGGGTTCCCTACCTGTACTACACCGATGGACATGACGGGCAGGATCGGATGGGCAACTTGATCACGCCCACCTCGTACGTTGACATCAGCGACCAACTCGAAACCAAGGCACGCATGTTGGCTTGCCACCAAAGCCAATCGGAATGGTTGCGATCGCACAACGGCATCAACGAATACTTGACCGCGATGCAAGCCCACAGCCAAGCTCGAGGAACCGACATCGGAACGCATGCGGCAGAAGCCTTTGTGCAGCATCGTGGCCATGGCCACCCCGGTGACGACTTGCTGGCGGCACTTTTCCCGAGCCAACATTCATCCCGTTCGCCCGACTCCGCAATGCATGCGTCTCACTCATGAGCAGTACCTTGGAAAGCCCGTCGCCACTCAATCACTCAACGAAGTCAACACCAGGACTGTCTGTTCTGAAGTTGCCAGATCCCGGCGTCGCCAGCAAACGCGTCGCGAGAGAGATTGGGGCCTTGATCCGCCAACGTGCCTCCGAAAACCGGAACTGTGTTCTCGGACTGGCGACCGGATCGACTCCGATTCGTGTCTACCGAGAATTGGTACGAATGCACCGGGAAGAGGGACTTTCCTTCCACAACGTGATCACGTTCAACCTGGACGAGTACTTTCCGATCAAACCGAATGCCGCCCAAAGCTATGTTCGTTTCATGAACGAACAGTTGTTTGATCACATCGACATTGTTCGCACCAACGTTCACATTCCCAATGGGACGATTGAGTTGGAAGCCGTTCCGGGGTATTGCCGCGACTACGATGAATTGATCGCAACGACCGGCGGCATTGATCTTCAACTGCTAGGAATTGGACGCACCGGGCACATCGGTTTCAACGAACCAGGTGCCACCCAAGACACACGAACCCGGTTGGTCAAACTTGACAACCTCACACGGCTGGATGCCGTCAAAGACTTTGGTGGCATGGACCACGTGCCACTGCTCGCGATCACCATGGGCGTGGACTCGATTCTGCAATCCCATCGAATCCGATTGCTCGCATTCGGCGAACACAAAGCCGACATTGTCCAACGTGCCATCGAGGGAACGATGACCTCCGCGATCCCAGCTTCGTTTCTGCAGTCGCATCGTGACGTGCAATATTTGCTCGACGACGCCGCTGCGGAATGCCTGTCACCGTCCACGACTGGAGAACTCTCGCAATGAGTGCGTCCGACGACACCTCCCCCCAACCACGCGTCCGCATTCTGTGCGTGGGCGCCGGCAACATGGGACGATCTCATGCGTTGGCGTACCAAGCCATCGACGGCTTCGAGATCGTTGGCATTTGCACGCGATCCAAAGAATCGGGAGCCAAACTGAACGAAGAACTTGGCAGCGACTACCCCACTTACCAAGACTTCGACGAAGCGCTGCAGGCGACTCAGCCGGATGCGGTTTGCGTTTCCACTTGGCCCGACACGCACGCTCGCTTCGTGACGACTGCCTTGGAAGCCGGTTGCCACGTCTTTGTCGAGAAACCGCTCGCTGATTCGGTGGAGGCCGCCGAATCCATCGTGGCCTCGGCCTTGGCAACCAACCGCAAAGTGGTGGTCGGATACATTCTGCGACATCATCCAAGTTGGAACCGGTTCATCGAAATCGCTCACACTCTGGGCAAGCCCCTGGTGATGCGGATGAACCTCAATCAGTCTTCCTCCGGTGCAACCTGGGAAACTCACAAACGGCTGATGTCAACCGTTTCCCCGATCGTGGACTGTGGCGTGCACTACGTCGATGTCATGTGCCAAATGACCGGTTCACGACCAGTCCGTGTTTCCGGAATTGGTGCCCGTCTGACCGACGAACTCCCGGAGGGAATGGTCAACTACGGCCAATTGCAGGTCACGTTCGAAGACGGTTCGGTCGGTTGGTACGAAGCCGGTTGGGGCCCCATGATGAGCGAGACCGCATTCTTCGTGAAAGACGTGGTCGGACCGAAGGGCTCCGTCTCAATCGTTGCGGAATCCGCTTCGTCGACGGGACAGAGCGACAACGTGGACGCTCACACCAAAACCGAATCGATCCGCCTGCACCACGGCAAACTCAACGCCGAAGGCAACTTTGCCCGCGACGACGAATGGATCCATTTGGAAGATGAACCCGACCACGATGGACTATGCCATCGCGAACAACAATTCTTCTTGGATGCAATTCAACAAGACAACGATCTGACGGCCCATCTTCAAGATGCGGTCAACTCGATGAAAATTGTCGCTGCGGCGGATGAGTCCTTCCGCACCGGCAAAACAATCGAACTGCAAAGCCAAGAAGCAGTCGGCAGCGAAGGTCTTTAAGATCTGCCGACTGTTTCAAATTCGACTTCGTGGAGCCCGTTTGTCGGGCGAAGCGAATGGGAAGGACGAGGTCACGAAATCCGCTTGACTTGCTTCCCAGAAGATCCGTGGCCTCGTCCATTTCCCTTCCCAGCGTTCCCGCCGCCAGTCGTTTGTTCTGGCGCACTCCTACCTGCCTGTTTCTGTCCTTCCCAATCGTGATGCCGCGATTGTTCCTTTGACAATTTCCAAGTGAGCCTGATATGAATGCCAAGCTGAACCGCACCACTTCTGAACGTCAGACCACCAGTCGCCGCGATGTCCTGCGTCGCGGTGCGACCGCCACCGCAGCCCTGGCGGCCACCGTTGGCGCCAACCAAATGGTTCACACCCAAGCCGCGTCCACCGACCCCAATCGCAAAATCAAAATCGGAATCGTCGGTGCCGGAGGACGTGGCACCGGTGCCGTCAACGATTCACTCACGATCAACGACAACATCGAACTGGTCGCAATCGCCGACTTGGACCAAGGCAACGCGGAACGTCTCCGCACAGGAATGAAACGGCGACACGCTGACAAGATCAACGTCGCCGACGACCGCATCTATTCCGGGCTGGACGCCTACAAGAAGGTCTTGGCCGACCCCGATGTGGAAGTCGTTTTCTTGACGACCTCGCCTGCCTTCCGTCCGTTTCATATCGCCGAAGCAGTCAAAGCGGGCAAACACGTCTTCGCTGAAAAACCATCCTGCGTCGATCCCGCTGGCTACCGCATTTGTGTGGCTGCTCACGAAGAAGCCAAGAAGAATGGCACGGCAATCGTCACCGGCACCCAGTACCGTCGCCAAAGCAACTACATGGAAGCGGTCAAACGAATCCATGACGGTGAAATCGGCGACGTCATCGGCATGACCTCACGCTATTGCAGCAACGGCATCTGGTACAAGAACCGTGGCGAAGGCGTCAGCGACACCCAGTACCAACTCAACAACTGGATGCACTTCATCTGGTTGTCCGGTGACCAAATCGCCGAGCAAGCCGTCCACAACATCGACCTGATGAACTGGGTCATGCAAGGCCCACCCGTCAGCGCCTATGGTTCGGGCGGGCGCTTCACTCGTCCCGACGACAGCGAAATGTGGGACAGCATGTGCATCGACTATCTGTACACAGACGATCGCCCCGTCTCGTTCATGTGTCGCCAAATCCCTGGCACAACCGCCGAGAACGGCAGCACCGTTCGCGGAACCAAGGGCTTCGCCGTCATCGGTGCCGGAAGCAGTGGGTCGACCTTCCTGGATCGCAGCGGCAAAGAAACCTTGAAACTGGAAGGCAGCATCGCCGACGCCTACCGTCAAGAACACAAGGACTTGATCGACTCGATTCGGTCCGGTGAACCCATCGTCGAATTGCTCGAAACGGCCAACAGTTCCTTGACTGCCGTGATGGGCCGGATGGCAGCCTACACCGGCAAGAAAGTCACCTGGGACTTTGTGGCCAACGAATCGGAACTGGATCTGTTCCCCAAAGACTTGCAATGGGACGGCAGCCGCCCCGAGCCAAGCTTCGCCATCCCTGGCAAAACCAAACTCATCTGATCGCGTTCTCCGAACGTTGATTTGAGTTCCAACATCAAAGCAGAACAGTTGTCATTCAGCTGTTCCTCGGGGCGGCAATCGGGCCGTCCCTTTTTGTGCCATCACTTCGATCAGGCACCATTGCATGCATCCGCCAACAAGGCATGCAGCAGGCACTCATGAAGTGAACCAGGCCCATCAGCCTCGCTGAATCGTTGGCTTGCACGTCTCCCGAGTCATCAACGCAATTGGAACGTCTGCTCGAACTTTGGCATTCCATTCTCGATCCAGCTCTTCCGCCCCGCCGCCGTGTCATGCCACTCCGGTGAGACAAGCGTCTTGCTCCAATCGGCTCCCTCGTGGACCCGGCGTTTCAAGAACTCACGGTTGGTTGATGCCAGGTCGTTGGACTCAGCCGCATCTTCGACAACATTGTGGACCTGCCACTTTCCAAACTGCTTTCGGTACGCTTTCCAATCACCGTTTCGGATCGCGACCTCATTGCCTCCGCCGTGATGCCGCAGCCAAAACAGAGTGTCGTGAGCATGCGGATTGTTGCCGGACGTCAGGTCCTGCCAAACATCGTTGCCGTCCAGAACCTTGCCAACTGGAACGGCAGCGTCCGCCAAGCCCGCAAAAGTCGGGTAGAAATCCAGTGCCGTCACGGGATGTGGAAACACGGTTCCCGGTTCCAAGTGCCCCGGCCAAACGATCAACATCGGCACGCGAATTCCTCCTTCGTGCGTGGAGCCTTTGTCGTCTTTCAACGGAGCGTTGTTGGCCGCTTGTAGAATCTTGCCGCCGTTGTCGCTGAGGAAGACGATCAGCGTGTCCGCCGCGATGGAATCACTTGAATCGCCGTCCTGGTTGGGGTCCTTCAAGGTCTGCTTCAGACGCAACACCCCACGATCGACTGCGTACATCATGGCAACATAGTTCTGGCGTTTGTCGTAATCTCGAAAATCCACTCCGTTGCCAGGGTTGGACGGTTCGTGATCAGGAAACAACGCCTTGAGGTCCTCCGTCTTTCCTTGCAGTGGTGAATGCGGTGCGTTGTATGCCAAGTACAAAAAGAACGGCTGATCGGCGTCATTGCTTGCGATGAATTCGACGGCTTCGTCGGTCAACGTGTCAGTCAGGTAGGCACCTTCCGGCGACTCGATCGACTGCCCATTTCGTTCCAAGAGATACTGGTAGTCATTCACCTTCGGTTCGATCTTGTCCGACACCGACGGGTAGTACAAATGACCGCCTCCCAAGAAACCATAGAATTGGTCAAACCCGCGTTGGTTGGGGTGATACGGTCTCTTGCAACCAAGGTGCCATTTGCCCACACCCCCAGTGCGATACCCGGCCTGCTGCAGAACGGAACTGATCAACACCTCCGTTTCAGGAATGCCCTTGTCGTTGTAATCCAACAGATCGAGGGATTCATTTGGCAGGTTCTTCTGCCCACCAAAACAATGTGGCATCCGTCCCGACAGCAATGCCATCCGGCTCGGACCACAAAATGGATGCGACACATACGCCTGAGTGAACATCACCCCCTCGTTCGCTAATTGGTCCAGATGGGGAGTCACAACATCGGTCTGCACGCCAAAGTGCGCCGCGTTGAACCCCACATCCGCGTATCCCAGGTCATCGCAAAGGATCAACAGGATGTTGGGACGCTTCGCTGGTAAACGCGGCGTTTCTTCGGCGAAACCATGGATGACGGATCCCACCATGGGGAACGTCCACCCACAGGCCAACCAAAACAAACAGGTGAGACGCATAGAGTTCATTCGAGCCATTCCCGTTGGAGTCAAACAGAAGCCCCGGCTTCAATCCCCAGACATTCAAAGATTCCGAGCGAAGGCAAGTTTAACGCAATGTTGTGCCAAAATTTCGACAAAAGGCCACCTTCGCAGTCCCTGCCTTCCAGGGACGTTCTCAGCCCCATCGCCTTGGTTTCAATCTGCTACCATAGGGCCCGCCCGCTTGAGCAACTCAACTCGACAAGTGCAAGCGGATACTCCCACCAACAACTCCCCCCTGATCGCCATCCATCTCGAATGGACACGACCACGTTGGCCCGGGTTGGCATCGTCATCGCACCCATGATCTTGGAACGAGATCCGTTGCAATGCCTGCCTCACCTCCGGAATTCGTCGGTCTGAATTCGTGTGCATGGCAACTTGCCCGGAGACCTGCCATGACGTCTCGTTCCCTTGTGAACTCCCTCGCTCCCTTCCTGTTGACCATGTGCCTGGTCAGCGAGTTTGTCTTTCCAAGCAGCTTGCTCGCCCAGTCCGAAACTACCAAGTCAGATTCTCGCCCCCAGCCAATTCGATTGGCAACCTTTGATGTCGATGCGACGCCACCGGTGGGATCCATGATGGCGTACGACCGCGTCAAACGAGTCGAAGAAATGACGCTCCGGGCTCGGGGCATCGTGATTCTCGGCGCGGACGCCCCGATCGTGCTGTGTGCCGTCGATTGGATTGGAATTGGAAACGAAGGTCACGATCAATTCCGAAGCCGACTGGCCAAATCTGCCGGGACGACACCCGAACGAGTCGCTGTTCACACCTTGCATCAACACGACGCGCCCCGATGTGACTTCTCTGCAGAACGACTCGTCAACGACACCGGCAAATCCGACCTCGGCCCCTACGACAGTTCACTTGCCCGAGAGGTTTTGAGCCGATTGTTCGACGCGGTCACCGAGGGCATCGCCAGTGCCAAAGAAGTCACTCACGCAGGTTGGGGAACTGCGGAGGTCAAGGAGATTGCTTCCAACCGCCGACTCCAAGATGAAACGGGCCAGGTCTTCGCAACTCGCTACACCGCCTGCCGGGATCCAAAGCTGCGAGCCGAACCGGATGGCACAATCGATCCCGAACTGACATCCCTGACCTTTTTCAGCGGCGACCGAGCCATTGCGGTGATCACGCACTACGCCTGTCATCCACAGAGCTACTACCGAACCGGCGTTCCCAGCCCCGACTTTCCCGGGCTGGCGAGATTCATTCGCGGCCAAGACCGGCCCGACGTGATGCACGTTCACTTCAACGGAGCCGGCGGGAACATCGGAGCGGGCAAATACAACGACGGCTCTCCCGCCAACCGACTGACACTGGCTCAACGTTTGGCCGACGCCATGGAAGCCGCCGCCGAATCCACTGAAAAGTTTGCCATTTCGGCGGACGATGTGAATTGGTCGTTCGCGCCAGTGGCTCTTCCACCCGCGGCTCACCTGGATGCCGAGGCTCTTCGAGAAAAGCTGAAAGATTGGAACACGACCGACTACTGGGGCAGCCCCGATGATCTGGCTTGGTTGCTGCGATGCCAGGACGGACACAAAATCGATTTGAGTTGCCTCTCGGTCGGAGACGTTCGACTGTTGCACATGCCCGGCGAACTGTTCGTCGAATATCAATTGGCAGCGAAAGCCATGCGTCCCGATCTCAAGGTGGCCATGGCCGCCTACGGCGACTACGGCCCGGGCTACATCGGAACCGAGGCTGCCTATGGACAAGGCGGCTACGAAACCAGCCCGCGAGCTTCCAAGGTGGCTCCCGAAGTGGAATCGGTTTTGATGCAAGGCGTGCGCACCCTGCTCGAAGTCCCGGAAGAACAGCAAGTGGAAACAGACCAGCCCGTTGAGTCCGCCGCAGATGACACAAGCGAGGTTCCATCACGATGAAGTCGATCAAACGCATCTCGCCAACAAGCAGCATCGTCGTCAGCCTGTTTCTCCTGCTGGCGATGGGATTTCGAATCGCTGTGGCAGAGGAGGACTACGCCGGGGAACTTCCTCGCGTCCCCGCCACCCCGCCTTCGGAAACACTGGCAGACTTCCAAATCGCCGCCGGATTTCAAATTGAATTGATTGCCAGCGAACCGTTGGTGACCAGCCCTGTGGCGATGGAATGGGACGCGGATGGTTCGCTGTTCGTCTGCGAAATGCGAGGCTACAGCGAAGATCGCGACGAGGGAATCTCGCGAATATCTCACTTGGTTGATACAGACCAAGACGGGACCTACGACACCAGCACCATTTTCGCCGAGGGCCTCCTGTGGCCGACGGGTTTGTTCCCTTGGAACGGTGGGCTGTTCGTCGGCGACGCACCCAACCTGTACTACTTTCGTGACACCGACGGCGACGGCAAAGCAGATCAAAGCGAAACTGTCTTGACCGGATTTGGCACGTCCAATGTCCAAGGCCTCATGAACTCATTCCGATGGGGACTCGACAACCGCATTCACATCGCTTGCAGCAGCACCGGCGGAATGATCCGGCGTCCCGAGCAACCAGAATCGGACGCCATCAATGTTCGCGGCCGCGACATCGCTCTGGACCCTCGCACCGGTGAATTCGAATTGACCAGCGGTGCCGCCCAACACGGGATGTGCTTCGACAATTGGGGACGCAAGTTCGTTTCCTCCAACAGTGATCATCTTCAGCAAGTCATGTATGAGGATCGCTACGTCGGTCGCAACCCGTTGCTGCAACCTGCGTCCGCAAGAATTTCGATCGCCGAAGATGGACCGCAAGCCGAAGTGTTTCGAACCAGCCCCGTGGAACCCTGGCGGATCGTGCGGACGCGTTTGCGAGTCAGCGGCAAAGCTCGGGGGCCCATTGAAGGTGGCGGTCGCGCCGCGGGTTACTTCACCGGCGCCACCGGCGTGACCATCGTGCGGGGCGACGCCTGGCCGAATTCGTTCCAAGGCATGGCGATCATTGGTGACGTTGGCAGCAACTTGATTCACCGCAAACAACTCCATCCCGATGGGCTGAAGTGGATCGGAAAACGAGTCGACCCCAACAGTGAACTCGTCACCTCCACCGACATCTGGTTCCGCCCTGCCCAGTTTGCCAACGCACCTGACGGAACGCTGCACATCATCGATGTTTGCCGCGAAGTCATCGAACACCCCAAGAGTCTGCCTGCCGAGATCAAGCAACACTTGGACCTGACCTCGGGACGTGACCGAGGTCGCTTGTACCGTCTGGTTCCTGATGACTACTCACACCGACCCACGCCGAATTTGCTTGCTGCAACGGATGCAGAACTCGTTGAATTCCTGGCTCACCCCAATGCCTGGCAGCGAGAAACGGCGGGGCGTTTGCTGATTGAGCGACAATCCCAAGCCACTCAACCACTTCGTCAATTGGCATCTGAATCGGAATCCCCCCTGGGTCGCTTGCACGCCTTGGCCGTGCTGGATGGTCTCGGACAACTGAACTCCGCAACCATTCTTCCGAGACTCTCGGATCCAATCCCTGAGCTACGCCGATTCGCGATCCAATTGGCTGAACACGTCGAACCCAATGAGAAACTTCGAAAGAAGTTGCAGACGCTTTCCGCCGATCCATCCATCGAGGTTCGCTATCAACTGGCCTTCACGATTGGCTCCATCCCGGGGCTCGACAAAACGGAAACCTTGGCGGCAATCATTCGCCAAAACCCCACCGATCGGTGGATGCAAACAGCGGTGCAGAGCTCCGTCGGCACGGGAGCTGGCAAGCTCTTTGCAGCCTTGCTCGCGCCACCGGTTGACGCTCGTCTGGAGGGCTTCCTAACTCGTCTTGCCGCTCAGATCAACCAACAAGACGACCAGACCGAGATCCAACTCGCGCTCGCCGCGGTCTCGAATCTCTCCTCCTCCGATGGCGGCTTCGCTCTTCCTATCCTGGGTCAATTGCTGCAGTCGCGCACTCGCTCCGGCAGCGTCCTGCACCGGCTTGCTGCGTCAGGCGAGCTGGCCAAGGTCGATGAAACCATGCAGCAGATGCTTGCGTCATTGGAACAGTTGGCAGTGAATGATTCCGCGTCCATCCATGCCCGTGTGGCCGCCATTGCAAACCTACGCTATGCGAGTCTCGAGCGCGTCTCGGAGATTCTGCCGTCATTGATCGACAGTCGCCAACCCATCGAAGTCCAACGCGCAGCGATGACCACCTGGGGACGCTTCGATTCCGATGAAATCACGACAACACTGCTGGATCAATGGAGCGGCCTCAGTCCGAGCCTTCGCGAAACGGCCAGCGAGATTCTGTTCTCACGGCCGGATCGCTTGAAGACCTTGCTCCATGCAATTGTTGCTGGAGACATTCCTATCAGCGAAGTCTCCCGCTCCCGTTTGCAGGTGGCCTCGAAATCCAGCGACTCAGCGATTCGCCAACTGGCGACTGGGCTGCTGGAATCCAGTGGCTCCAAGAATCGCGAAGAAGTCGTTCAGGCCTACCAAGTGGCGTTGCAAAAAGAAGGCGACGTGCATCGAGGAAGACAACTCTTCACCGCCCAATGTGCCAACTGTCACCGACTCGAAGATCGCGGTCATGAGATTGGTCCCAACCTGGCCACCGTGAAAGCTCGGGGGGCAGACTTCATCCTCACCAATGTGTTGGATCCCAACCGCGAAGTGAATCCGCAGTACCTGAACTACGTCGCACTCGATCTGGATGGACGAACTCTGACTGGCATGATCACGGATGAATCCGCGACTTCGATCACGCTGCAGCGGGCAGAATCCGCCAAAGACGAATTGCTTCGTGTCGACATCGAGCTTCTTCAAAGCACCGGCATGTCCATCATGCCCGAAGGTTTGGAGGAACAATTGACCCCGCAAGCGATGGCGGACCTGATTTCGTATTTGATGCAGGTCGAATGAGTCCGCGATGGGCGGACAGCGAATCAACCTGTTAAAGTCGCGGGGCCATCCCAATCCCACGACTGAGGAAGTTGAATGTCCAGCCCACACGAACTGATCAACTACGTGGAGATCCCTGCCAAGGATCTTGCCGCGACCAAAGCCTTCTTCGAAGCCTGCTTCAATTGGAAGTTCACCGACTATGGGCCGGAGTACACCGCCTTCGACAAAGCGGCGGGCCTGGACGGCGGATTCTACCAATCGGAGAAGTCATCCACGACCGTGAATGGTGCTGCGTTGGTCGTGTTCCACAGCAATGACTTGGAGGCCACGCAGGCAAAGGTCCAAGCCTGCGGCGGCCAGGTCGTCCAAGAGATCTTCGCGTTTCCCGGCGGTCGCCGCTTTCACTTCACAGAACCATCCGGCAACGAATTCGCCGTTTGGTCGGACAAAGAACCGGTCTGATTCCGAAGCAGCCATGAGCAGCGATCTCGCAGTTCTTGCGTCTCTTGTCAGTCATGTCCGCAAGGTGCCAAGCCATTTCCTGGCTCGATCGTACGGAGCGGCAAACAGCTGCCGTCGCTCCGCGACTGGTTGTGCGATTTTGGGTGGGCGACAACAACCGCGGAGCGGTGACAGTTGTCAGCCTCGGGTTTTTAACCCGAGGTCTCGGTCGTCACCACCTTCGCTCAACAAGCCGCCGAGCGGCGGCAGGCCCGAAGGGTCGACACATCCATTGCCGGGGTCGTCAGGCCCCGGATTGATGAACCGCCCGAACAGCAATTTCCCCCGATTCCCTCGCTGCCGGACGGTGCCTACCAGAATGCCAGAAGGTGCCAGCCAGTGTCCTGACCCCTGGAAGATTACGCTCGATCAGCCGGATGCTGGTACGGAGCCCGGTAGGTTCGCTTGAGTGCCAGCGTGGCTTCCTCGTCTCCCACGATGGTGTGCGTCTCCGGATCAAACTCCAGGGTACGACCAAGGTCCATGGCCACATTCGCCATGAAGCACGACGCGCTGCTGATGTGCCCCTGCTCGATGTCGGCGACTGGTTTCGTGCGGTTGTCGATCGCGTTCAAAAAGTCACGCATGTGACCGCGGATGGCGGAGGCAACGTGCAACTCCAACGACCACTTTTCTTTGTCGGTGACATCGGTGGGGTACTGATCCGTCTCGATCAAGGCTTCACCAGAAATCTTCTTGCCACCGCCGCGTGGTTCGAATTCGAACTTGTTCACACTCAGCTTCAGAGTCCCTTTGTCACCATAGATTTTGGCGGCCCAGGGATACTCTGGGTCCGGAGCACTGCCCCAACTTCGGTGTGTCCAAACCACGTCCAAGTCATCGAAGTCAAACGTTGCGGTTTGGGTGTCGGTGATGTTGGCGAGTGAATCCTTTTGAACCATGATCCCGCCCACACTGCTGATGCGTTTGGGCCATCCCAAATCCAATTGCCAGCGCACCAGATCCAGCATGTGCACACACATGTCCCCGACAATGCCGTTCCCGTATTCCATGAACGCTCGCCACTTCCGCGGGTGAGTCAATTCCGTGTAGGGACGAATCGGCGCGGGTCCCGTCCAAGCTTCGTAGTCAAAATGGGGTGGCGGATCGATCGCCGGTGGATTCTTGTTCGCTCGCATGTGGTAGTAACAACACACCTCCGCGAATGCGACGTTGCCCAACAAACCCGCGTCGACGACGTTCTTCTTGGCATCGATCAAGTGCGGCGTGCTGCGACGTTGAGTTCCAACTTGCACGACCCGCCCGGTTCGCCGAGCCGCATCCAACATCGCTTTGCTTTCCAACGTGTCGACGCCGGTTGGTTTCTGCACGTAGACGTCTGCCCCTGATTCAACCGCGGCGATCATCGCCAAAGCGTGCCAGTGATCGGGAGTGGCGATCAACACGATGTCGGCATTCTTCTTGGCAAGCAGGTCCTCGTAGTTTGCGAAAGTTTCCGGTCGCTTGCCCGACTTCTGCCGGGTGGCGATCAGGTCCGCACACTCATCGAGCAACACTTGATCCACGTCGCAAAGCGAAACCACTTCCACCGGCTCGATGTTGAGCAACTGCAGCAAATCGCATTTGCCATACCAACCGCATCCGATCAACGCGACGCGTCGAGGTCGGCGACTTTCATCGGCCGAAGCCGACTTGGCGTGGGTGGCAGCAACGGTGGCAGCGGCAGCGCTGGCTGCTAAAAAGGAGCGACGTTCCATGGCAAATTTCGGAGTGGGGAGTGGGGATGGGAGTGACCGAACAGACACAGACGAACCGGCGAGAGGCAGATTCCCTGAAACGCACATTTTAACAGAGCCAAAGTGACGCGGTGCAACCGGCTTGGCACCGCTCCGCTGGGCAGGCATGATCGCTGCATTCTGATTTCTCATCTACACTGCCACGATGAATTCTCGCGAAACCAACTCTGAATCGGCGGCCCCCAGCCCCATCCCGGCGGCCGCCAAGGAACTCATCGCGACCGCATTCCATGAAGCCGGTCATGCTGTGATGGCGCTCGCGGTCGGCCGCAGCGTGCAAAAAGTCACGATCGCTCCCGGCAAATTGCAATTCGGCGGCTCGCGGCTGGGCACGTGCGAGATCAAAAAAGGCCGCTCCAAAGGCAGCAAGGACCAACTCGAAGATGACGTTTTGGTGTTGCTGGCGGGAATGGTGTCCGAGGCTCGCTTCACCGGTGTCTACTGCCAAGCTGGAGCCTCCCAGGATCTTCGCGACGTGTCGGCTCGCTTGTGCACACGGGCCGCATCGCAACGCCAGCACGAAACCTTGCTCAAACGCATGCTCGCGAAAACCGAACACATCCTCCACGACGACGCCAACCTTGACGCCATCCAGGCGATCACGAAAGAGCTGCTGGAAAAGACCACCATCAGCGGCCGCGCCGTGAAACACCATTTTGAGATGGCACAACGTCGGCACGCTTGACTATCAATGCCGATCGGGTCGTTCGCGATCCTTCCTCCGGGACCTGACCTCCGGAGACCATTCCCTGAATCACTCACCGCCCTTCGTTTCCTGTCGCAGCTCAGACAATCCGTCCCATGCAAATCATCGCTCGAGAACTGAATCTTCCTGAGAAACAAGTCGCCGCGGTCATCGAACTGCTCGAAGCCGGCAACACGATTCCCTTCATCGCTCGGTACCGCAAAGAAGCCACCGGTGGTTTGGACGAAATCGCACTGCGTGCAATCGAAGACGCACTCGAAAAGCACAACGCTTTGCAGGCACGAAAAACCACGGTCCTGAAAACGATCGAAGAACAAGGCGCCCTGACCGCGGACCTCCGAAAGCAAATCGAAGCTTGCACCGACTTGCGAACCTTGGAAGCTCTGTACCTGCCCTACAAACCCAAACGCCGCACGCGAGCCACCATCGCTCGCGAAAAAGGATTGCAACCACTCGCGGATCTGCTGCTGAAACAAACCAAGCTGCCTCAGTCCAAGCAGCAAACCCTCGCTGGCTTCGTCAACGAAGACTTGGACGTCGCAGATGCCGATGCAGCCCTGGCAGGTGCTCTCGACATCATCGCAGAGCAATGGAGTGAGGACGCACCGGTTCGTGAGTGGATGGTCGAAAAGGGAACCAAGTTCGGACAAATCACCTCCGCCGTCAAACGAGGCAAAAAGGACCAAGCCGACAAATACGAAGCCTACCTGGATCGCGCCGAATCGGCCGCCAGGATCCCCGGTCACCGACTGCTCGCCATGCTGCGTGGCGAAGCCGAGGGCGTCTTGCGAGTCGGGTTGCAAATGGAAGACGACCGAGCGATCTCGCACATTCAATCAACCTTCCTACGCAACCGCTCCTTTGAGTTCGCGAAAGAACTGGAATCCGCCGCCGAAGATTGCTTTCAACGTCTGCTTCAACCAGCCACGCAATCCACTGTGCTACAAATGCTGAAAGAAAAGGCAGACGAAGACGCCATCGGCGTGTTTGGCAAGAACTTGCACGAACTGTTGATGTCGCCTCCCGGTGGCCCACGGGTGACCATCGGAATCGACCCTGGATTTCGAACCGGCTGCAAAGTCGCTGTGGTCGATGGCACCGGCAAATTCTTGGCCAACACGACGATCTACCCCACGCCGCCCAAGTCCGACACGGCGGGTGCGTCGAAACAATTGTTGGCGCTCATTCAGAAACACCAGGTGGAACTGATCGCCATCGGCAACGGCACCGCCTCGCGAGAAACCGATGCCTTCGTCGGCGAACTGATTCGCGACAATCAACTGGATGTCACCAAGGTGATGGTCAGTGAATCGGGCGCGTCGATCTATTCGGCCAGCGAACTGGCGGGGAAAGAGTTCCCCAATCTGGACGTCACCGTCCGAGGCGCCATCAGCATCGCACGTCGCCTGCAAGACCCGCTCGCAGAGCTCGTTAAAACGGACCCAAAATCCATCGGGGTCGGTCAGTACCAGCACGATGTGAACCAGCCTCTCCTCCGCAAGTGCCTCGACCGCACCGTCGAAAGTTGCGTCAACCACGTCGGAGTGGACTTGAACATGGCCAGTGTGCCGTTGCTTTCACGTGTCGCAGGCATTGGGCCGAAATTGGCCGAGAATATTGTTCAGTACCGAGACACCAACGGTCGTTTCGGAAGCCGGAAAGAATTGACCAAGGTTCCCAAACTCGGCAAAAAAGCGTTCGAGCAAGCCGCTGGCTTTTTGCGCATCCGCGGTGGAGACGAACCGCTGGACAATTCCGCTGTGCACCCCGAAAGCTACTCGCTGGTCAGCCGGATGGCGAAGGAATTGAAGGCCGACGTGAAGACCTTGGTTGGCAACGCGACGTTGAGCCAAAAACTGCAACCGGAATCCTTCGTGGACGACCGCTTCGGAATCCCCACCATTCGCGACATCATCGCGGAATTGGGCAAGCCGGGACGCGACCCGCGAAGCGAATTCAAAGTTGCCCAGTTCGACGATTCGGTCCAATCGATGGCAGACCTTCGCGAGGGCATGGTGCTCGAAGGAGTCATCACCAATGTCACTCACTTTGGTGCCTTCATTGACCTGGGCGTGCACCAAGACGGTTTGATTCACGTCTCTCAACTATCCAACCAATTCGTGAGCGACCCATCCGAAGTGGTTTCCGTCGGCGACGTGGTCAAAGTCAAAGTGCTTGAAATCGACCTCGATCGCAAACGCATTGCCGTCTCCAAGAAGGCTCTTGGATAGCTTTCAAGCGTCTCGGCAGATCGCTTCGTCGAAGAACGCGAGTTGCTGATACAGCATCGAAATTGACGGGGCGATTTGGCTGGCTTGATCGCCGATCGCTCGCAAAGGATTTCCGAAAATCGCTTCGACTTCCATCGGCCGTTTGGCCAAGAAATCCAGCCGCATGCTGCTGTCATAGGGCACCATGGTCTCGGTGTGTTCCATCGTCGCCCGAATCGCTTTCTGGTCGATCTCAACACCACAGGCCGCCGCGCCCGCGTGAACTTCCGAGATCAACTGCATCGCCAATTCGCGGCCCGGTTGCGATCCGATGATTCGATCGGTCGAGGCATCCAGGACAACCGACAACCCGTTGAACGGGATGTTCCACATCAGCTTTCGCCAACGAGTCTTGGCCAGATCATCGTTCCAGTTGGCATCGATGCCCGCTGACTTCATGTCCGCTTCGATCCGGTGCCCGACGGACTCCGCCCAGGATCGGTCCACGCCCGGTTCTTGATAGGCACCAAATGCGATTCGGCCATAGTCCAAGTGATGGATGTGCCCCGGCCCCACCTTGTTGCTGCACAAGAAACAACATCCACCCAGGACGTGTCCTGCAGGGATTGTCCGGCGGACATCCGCCTCGACGTTCAACCCATTCTGCAGAGTCAGCACCACGCCCTTCTCCGCCGTGACCTGCGGCAACCACTCATCCAGCAACGCATTGCGAGTGGACTTCAACGCCACGATCACAACATCGCACTTGGGCATCGATTCCACGGACTGGTAAACCTGCGGCGATTCCAACACGAAGTCGCCCTGCACGCTGTCGATTCGCAATCCGTTTTCGCGAACGTGGTCGAAATCCGAATGCAGCAAAAAATGAACCTCACATCCGGATTTCGCCAACATGGCTCCATACAGCCCGCCGACCGCACCACTTCCAAGAATTGCATAGCGAAGCGGTTCGGCGGGAGCAGTCATTTGGAATTCCTCTTCTTTTTCGCTGGTTGGCGTGACTTCTGGGAAGCGTCTGGCAGCTCATTCAGTTCCAATGCCGGAACCGAATCATTGCCCGCCAAACGGACGATCATGTCAACCGGGTGCGTCCCCGCTTCAAGCGTGACCTCGACGGACGCCTCGGTGTTCGATTGCCCCGTTGTGTCAATCAAGGCGGCATCATGCAACCGCAGCACAGCGTCGCCGGTCGCGGTCAGTCGCACTTCGTAGCGTCCCGTTTTGGCAACATTCAGAACCGACCGCACACGAACGTTTCCTTTGCCGGCGGTTCGCACCGCTTCATCGACATCCAGTTCCTTGATGTCAACCTCGGTCGATTGGGCGGGGTCTAAACGCGAGACCACTGACGTTTCGCTCGGGCAATAGGTGACGACCATCGGAGCGTTCGCTTCCAAGGTGTCATCCGCCGGGATGGGGGCCTGATCGTAGGGACGCGGAGCGGACGCATTGTTCGAGCGAACCTGCAAAACACGGTCGTGCATTCGTTGTTGCAACGCATCCATTTCGGCGGATGTTCCCGCCAAGTTGTTCGCTTCGCCGGGGTCGTTGGCCACATCGTAGATTTCGAAGGGATCCGAGTGCGACTGGATGTTGTGCCGAACGCCTTTGTAACCGTCCAGGAAGATCGCTTGCATTTGGCCACGACGAGCACCGCGTCTGGCGGGTTCGAAGTCATCGTAGTTTGGCGTTTTGCCTCCGTTGAAATACTCGACGTAAGTCGTCGGCGGTGCTTGCTCCCCCGTCTTCAACAACGTCGGTGCCAACGAAACACCGTCCGCTCGTGCTGGAACAGTTGCTCCCGCCAAATCAGCGAACGTGGTCAACCAATCATGGAACTGGCTCGCGCTACGATCGATTCCTGGTGCGATCTTCCCGGGCCACCAAGCGATGGTCGGGACTCGGATCCCGCCTTCGTAACAATCGCGTTTCATCCCATCAAAGGGCCCGTAGGACTGAAACGAAGTTGGGTTGTAATTCACATTGCGAATGTAGGATTCACTGTGTGGTCCGTTGTCACTGGAGAGAACCACCAACGTGTTCTCGTCCATCTTCAGATCACGAAGCGTTTGCAGCAGGTCGCCCATCAAGTCATCGAGACGACGGACGCTGGTTGCAAATCGGACCTCGGCATCCGTCCAGCCCTGATTGGCATAGTCAGGATGCTTGTACGAATCGATTGGCCCGACCGTATTGATCATGCGATCAGTCTCGCCGAGCCACTGCACGCCGCCCTTGACCCCCTTGCCTTCTGGATACGGCGAAGCCGGGTACTGGATCGAGGCGTGAGGCGTGTCGTAGGACAGGAAGACGAAAAAGGGTTCGTCCGCGGATTGCGATTGATGGTCAACCAAAAACTGCTTCGTTTTCGCGGTGAACAAATCGGCGGTGTAACAGCCCTTCAGCTGCGACGAAATCTCTTCGTCGTTGTGCCAGAGTTCCACCGGGTTGGCGTGCGCCTCACCGTTGGCGATCGGCCACTTGTCGGCGGGATAGTGATTGTGCCCGTCGCGGTGACGGACGTAGCCAAAGAATTCGTCAAAGCCACGCTTGGTCGGGTACGCGGGCCAAGTTTCGGCGTTGCTGCCTTCCCCCTGCAACCCGTACTTGCCAATCAAGGCGGTCGTGTATCCCGAGTCCTTCAAAACCGATGCGACCGTCGGTACATCCGGCAATGCCTTGTCAAATTGGTTGTCGCGTATCGACGCATGACCTTGATGAACGCCCGTCAGCAACGAAGCACGACTGGGAGCACACACCGGAGCCGGGCAGTAGTGATTTCGCATCTGCAGCCCTTCGGCAGCCATCGCGTCCCAGTGGGGTGTTTGATGCGTCCGATCGTGCTTGGATTCGTTCTGGTAGTAACACCCCAAATCGCCCCAACCAAGGTCGTCGTAGAGAACGAACAAGATGTTCGGTTGGCTAGGTGGGGTGTCCGCAGTGGCTGGGGCGGGCGCGAACCCATTGGACAAAACCATCAGTCCAACGAGCAAACACAGAAGATGGCGAGAACGCATGCAAACAGCTCTTCATGGGGGGGGACGTGTGAGGGACACCGATTCTAACTCAAACCTTTCCCACCGTCCTTCCCCATCTTCTGATTGCCGCTGCATCGCTTTAATCAAATCAGATGGATGCGTGGTGGTTTGGCCAATCGCTTGACACGCATGGCCAAACTTGGATGCAACCAACTCGCTCGACGGGCCGCAGGATGGCCCGCGGTGACTCGTCCCAACGCAGCGGCCATCATTCCCGCCGCCTCCGCTTCAGTTGCCGGCATGCCTTCCGCTTGGTTCCCCGCTTTGACTGCCAACTTGCAAGCGACCGCGTCGGCATCCCATTCAGTCAGATACGCCACGGCACTCAGCGTCCCCACCGTCAGCAACAACCCAGCCAGTCCGCCAACCGTTGCTCCCCAAGCTTCATTGGTGAACAAGGATCCCACCCAGATCGAAACGAACCAGGCCGGTGCGACCGCAGCCATTCGGATGGGCACATGCCAACGACGCACGTGGGCAACTTCATGCATCACCACCATCAGCACTTGTCCGCGAGGCAATTCATCGAGCACTCGATCGGACAACAGCAGCAAACGGCCCGGACGAAACAACCCGGCGACCAACGCGTTGAACACGCGGCCATTTGTGTTCCATCGCACAATCCGCATGCCACCCCATCCTCGAGTTCGAACGCCAACGCGTTCCAACCACAGGCTGATTGTTTCGCGATCTTCATCGGAAAGGGGCTCTTGCCGAATCACTTGAGCGACCACCCACGGCAGCAGAAATGCAATCACCGCGATGCCGACTGCGATTCCAATTGCAAGAGCGTTTCCCGTCGCGAGCGGTTGGCTCCATTCCGCCAAATCGCCGAGCAACAGAAACATCATCGTCGGGATGATCAACCAGACAGGACCGCCGCGAAGCCCCGACCAAAGTGAAACAAAGTAGTTTCGAAGCGTTGAATCGGTGAGCCCCAATCGGGCTCCGAAGACATGTTCCGCGGACCAAGTCGCCAGCAGAATCGTGATCCCCGGTGTGAGCAACACGATCGACTGCAGCATCATGCTTGATTCCAAAATCGGTTGCTCTCGAGTCCAAGCCGCCAGCGAAAAAGCACCCAGGCAAACCAACACGACCGGCAATCCTAACCACCGAAAGATGTCCAGCTGAATTTCCAGCATCCGCGCCGCGTCACGCAATCGCATGTGCCCGCGACGTACCTGCAACACCATCATTCTGGCCGCGGTGTGACAGAGGATCGTCCAACCAGCGACCAACGCCACGCTGGCAATCACCGAGCGAAACGAAGGTTCTGACCAACCGGGAGCCGCCCCACAGCAAAGCGATACCAAGACCAGCAGAAAGACGTAGAACGACAAATTGATTCCTTGTTCGTTGAGCACGAGCCAGAATGGCTTCACGGCCAAGCATCAGCAAACCCAATCTTTTGAACGCCGTCAAAGGAATCTTAAAAAATTCCCCAGTTCACTGGTCCCAACCCCGCAAAGCGTTCGGTCTGCAACGGTTCTAGCGAATGCGAGGCTGAGTTCACACTTGGCGATCCTTTGAGCCCGCCTGTTCTACCGGTCTCCCGCAGGTTCACAACCAAGCCGGCAACGGGCACTGTGCAAATGCATCCTCCCGTTTTGGGGGCTGCTCGGATAACACGCACTCACCTTGCGGTCCTGCGCATCGGATGAGCAGTGACTGCTGCGTTCAGAGGCAAGCAAATGACTTCGCCGCGTCTCATCAACGACACCCATCTCCACCTTGCACGCTAGGACGGGAAGAGTCGCCCCCGAAGCACAAAACCTCCAACCAAAACGTCGCAGCCCCCCATACGTTGGCATTTCCTTTGCCTTCAGCGTTTCATCGTGTGGGTGACGGACGCTACCCAACCGGGACCAGAGCTCACGCGACGACGAGAATTTTTGGGAAGGATTCTTCCCTTCTTCACCCCATGTTTCGATTCCTCGATTCAACTCGCGTTTTCGAAACTCTCACCTAGGGACCTGTCGATGAGTCAGAAGAAATTGAAACGCTCTGGATTCACTTTGGTCGAGTTGCTGGTTGTCATTGCCATCATTGGAGTCTTGGTCGGGCTGCTGCTACCAGCGGTCCAATCAGCTCGAGAAGCTGCCCGTCGGATGAGTTGTTCCAACAACATGAAGCAACTCGGTCTCGCGATGCACAACTATCACGACACCATGTCCACGTTCCCGCTAGGTTCCTATAACCTTCGCGAAACTTGGCCCGCCAGCGGATCCAATTGGCGAGCATTGCTGTTGCCTTTCATTGAACAAGGGAACATTCACGAGAAGCTCGAATTCAGCTACTCGTCCCACTTCATGGCCGGAGGTGCGGCGGGTGCCGACGCGTTGAAAGGCAATGAAGTTCTCAAGTATCTCGCCGTACCAACCTACGCTTGCCCGTCCTCGGCAATCGAGATGTTTGAAGATGCTCCGGTCTCCAACAATTCCGAGGGAGCCATGAACGTCCAGTATGTCGGAATCCAAGGCGCCGCTCGACCAGTTCCTGGTGGTGATCCCAACAAAGGGACCGCAGACCTCGGTCACGGTTGGTCCTCCAACAACGGGATGCTGTTCCCCAACGGCAAGATCAAGATGCGAGACGTCGTGGATGGAACCACCAACGCGATCATGATCGCGGAACAGTCAGGCTGGGTCGATGGAGTCAACCGAACCTCCAACTATTACGGTGGATGGATGGGGTCACGACACCCGCGTCCCGTGGATGGCTCCAGCAGCTGGGATCTCTGGCAAACCGGGACCACCTGCGTCCGATTCGCTCCGAACTCTCAGATCGTGCAAACCGGGGCCACCGATCGAATGTACCGCAACAACACCGTGATCAATTCCATGCACACCGGTGGCATCAACGTGGTCATGGGCGACGCCAGCGTTCAGTTCATCACGGATTCAATTGACTTCATGCTGCTGAAGCAACTGTGCTGCCGCTACGACGGTGAAATCACCTCGCTTCCGCAGTGAGGTTGGCAGTCAGCCGCAGGCAGTCGATTTCGGGACACACTGGAGGGCCACCTTGGCCTCTTAACTCGCCGTGGCACGGCGTGAGCCCTTCGGTCCCACACCAGGCAATCAGTTCGACTTCACGAATTTCGCTAGCACAACCAATCCACCAAGAGAAATCAACACTTCCTATGAAACGATCAAACTCAATGAACCTTCCAACCACCATGCTCTGCACCGGCCTGGCATTCCTCACGACAATTTCGATCGGGTGCAGCGATTCGCCTCCGGAGGGGACGGTCGAGGGAACCGTCACTCTCAACGGAAAACCTTACGACGACGCTGCGGTCATGTTCTTGGATTCAACGACCGGACAAGCGGCGGGCACGGACATCCAAGACGGTGGCCAATTTGTTCTGAAGGATCCCGTTCCAACCGGAACTTACAGCGTCTACCTCGCGCCCCGAACGGTTCCGATGGAAGAGGGGTCGCCAGAGGCCGTCAAAATTGACGAATCAGTTCCAGAAAAATACTGGAATGAAGCCAGCACTGATATCGAAGCGATCGTCAACGAAGGCGAAAACAGCGTGACCATCGAACTCAAAAAGTCGTAAGACTTCCGAGCCAGTGCCTCCCATTTGCTGACCAGCCAATCCAGGGACGCTCGAGAGCAATTTGCTCTCAGCGTCCCTTTCGTCGTTCAACCAGACCGACTTTGTCCCTGCGCTTCAAAATGCGTTATCTTTGGGGCATGAATCACTCACAAAATTGGATCGCACGGGTCCCTGGTTGGTTTTGCATTCTCATTGCGCCGCTCGTTGGGTCGCCTCACACATTTGCGGACCAGCCCGCCGCAGCGAATGAACGGAACGTCGCATCGGAACACTCCTTGCTCGAGAACCGAATCGACGTTCATCCAAACCTGATGTCCGGCGCGGCACCGGTCGGGGAAGCCGCGTTCGCCGAACTGGCTCGATTGGGCGTCAAGGTGATTGTCAGCGTGGATGGCCAGCGTCCCGAGGTTGAATTGGCTCGCAAGCATGGGATGCGATACATCCATATCCCCATCGGTTACGACGGGGTGGATCCAGACGCCTGCAAGTCCGCTGCAGCACTGACTCAACAGGTCCACGAACCCCTGTATGTCCATTGCCATCATGGCAAACATCGTGGTCCCGCGATGGCCGCGGTGATCGGACAATCCGCTGGTTGGCTGAATCGCAACCAAGCCATTGCCCTGTTGAAACGGGCAGGCACGGGATCGCAGTACGCGGGTCTTTGGCGTGACGTGGATGGTTTTCGACCTCCGCCCGATTCTGCGAAACTCCCTGAACTGGTCGAGATCGCCGAAATCAGCACGCTGGCCTCCCACATGGTCGAGACCTCGTTGCAATACGAAGTCCTGCTCAGCGCGATGAAGGACAACGCCTGGAAGGTCAGCGATGTTCGGCTGCTTCAAGAAGCCTTGCGAGAGTCCCATCGGGTCTGCAACGAAGAAATGCGTGATTGGATGCTCGATTCAGTCGAACTGGTCGAGTCCATGGAATCCCAAGTCGAAGGCAAGGATTGGCATGAACTCCAACACTCCATGGCTCGGCTGAAGCAAGCGTGCAACCAATGCCACCAGCGTTATCGCAACTGAATGCCGGACGGCAACGTCGCGTGTGTCGCGTCGATCATGGCATCGCAAATTTGGTGCAGGGAATCCTCGCCAATGCACAATGGCGGCGTTGTGTACAAGCAGTCTCCAAACGGGCGCAACCAAACACCTCGTTGAACCAACTCCTCTTGCACACGCTGCATCTTCGGTGGGTCGCGAAACTGGACCACGCCGACCGCTCCCAAACATCGAACGTCGGCCACATGGTCGAGCTCTCGCAACACAGACAATCGCTCTCGAAGGACTGATTCCAAGCGATCGATGTCATACGAAGTCGTCTCAAACAGATCCAACGAAGCATTCGCGGCAGAACAGGCCAGCGGATTGGCCATGAACGTCGGCCCGTGCATCAATGCCGCACCAGGATCGTCATCGTAGAACGAATCAAAGACATGTGTTCGGGCGATTGTGACTGCCATCGACATCGTGCCTGCTGTCAGGGCTTTGCCCAAACACAGGATATCCGGCACCACCGGATGCTCGTCCTCCGCGGTGTGGTCCACCGCGAACATTTTCCCGGTTCGCTGAAACCCGGTCGCGATCTCATCAGCGATCAACAACACGTCATGTCGCCGACACGCGTCTCGGATCCGACGCAGCGTTTCCACGTCGTGAAATCGCATCCCGCCGGCGCCTTGCACCAACGGTTCGACGAACACACCAGCAATGGAATCAGCATGTTCGGAAAGCACACGATTCAACTCTTCTTCGAACGATTCATCTCGCGGGAGCGGCACATGGAACTGCTGCGTGATCGCGTCGCTGTAGCGAGCATGCATGCTTCGCTGCGGGTCACACAATGACATCGCGCCGGTGGTGTCACCGTGGTACGCATTGTGAAACGCCAAGAACCGAGTCCGCCCGGGACGATCGCGGCGACGCCAGTGCCCGATCGCCATCTTCATTGCGACTTCGACCGCGACAGACCCGCTGTCGGAAAAGAACACATGATTCAAATCCCCCGGAGCCAACGCAGCCAACCGAGTCGCCAAACGCTCGGCGGGCTCATGCGTGATTCCACCGAACATCACATGCGGCATTCGCGCCAACTGTTCCGTCACCGCCTCGCGAACATGAGGATGATTGTAACCGTGACAGGCTGACCACCACGACGCCATTCCATCGATCCACCGCTGGCCGCTGGCGCCAATCAAATGACAACCTTCCGTCGCCACGATCTTCATCGGCGGCGGAGCGGTCTTCATTTGGCAATACGGTTGCCACACATGGTTCTTCATCGGTCTTTCAGCGCTCGTGGCTCTCGCATCCTCAAGACGCTCGCAGCTTGGCGGCTTCTTCCTCGAGCGATTTGATCTCGTCTTCCAGTTCCTTCAGTTCATCCAAATCGTCCGCCTGCTCTTTCGAACCAGCCAGTCGAGGACGCAAGGTCTGAAGTTTCTTGTTGATGACGTCCAGACGTTTCTTCGCCTTCTTGTCCATGGTGTCTCCTACGGGGAAATCAAAATTCCAGCAACGCAACGATGAAGTGCACGACCAACACGTACAGCGTCGTCCATAAAACCGTTGCGGTGATGCAATGACTGACATCACCGGCTGAATGTTTGGGGGTAATCCCTTGATGGTAACCAATCGCCGCGGTGCCGAAACCACAAAGCAAGTTCTTTGCCAGCACCCAATCCCAACCTTTCCAACAGGTGATCAGGGATCCTCCGGTCGTATCGGGCGTGATGGCACGAAAGAAGTGTTGTTGCCAGAAATGAACGCCAATTTCCGGATGCGAAAAGTTGAACGTGATGCGGCTGATCCAGTGCGAGGCGGTGAACGCGATCCACTCCAAAATCGGTGTCGCAATCAGGAAGGCTGCCAAAATTGGAATCAGCAAGTACGCCGGGGCGCGAATCCCCAATGTCCGAAACGCATCCACCTGCCCACCATACTGCTTGACTCCCACGTCAGCGGCCACTGCCGCACCACACCGGGCCGCGATCAACACGGTCGCCAACACCGGCACCAAAATCCGATACAGCGCAAACCCGATCGAGGAGAGCAACTCATCGATCAACAACGGCTGGGTGTACAACCGAAACGGCAAAAACCGCAGCGTGAAATACGTGGTTGTGAATCCCGCAATCAAACCCGCGATGATCAAATAAACCCAGGCCGACGGACCACCCACCAATCGCAAATAGTGAGCGAGAAAACGCCCCGCCCACTTCACGCTAGGGACCACCGGCCGCGCATCCCAAGGCAGCCTCGCGGCGGCGATCAAGCTGCGTCCCGTCGAATCCAAGAATCGTTGCGTTGCACGCCGGACCATCTCAACGGTCCGGGAAATTGGCTTTGTCACAACCTCGTTGAGCTGTGAAGGCGCCAGCGCCACCGATTCCATTTGTTCGGCGACATGGGACCACTCCGCTGGCTCGATCCGGCGGATGGTTTTCCCGGCGGAATCGAACAACAACACTTCGTCGGCAATCGGCAACAACGTCTCGTAGTCGTGCGTCACAACGATGCTGGTTCGACCGAATCGAGACTGCGTCTCTCGAATCAAATCCGCGACTCGTTTTCCAGTCGCGGCATCCAACCCGGAGGTCGGTTCGTCGTAAAGAATGATTTCGGGCGCGGATGCCAACGTCCTTGCGATCGCCAAACGTTGTTTCTGACCACCACTGAGTGCCGCCACAGGTGTCGACGCGGGCACACCAAGGAATTCCAACCAATCCGCCGCGCTATGCTGAGGCGATTCGCTGAGATCCGCACGGTGGTCAATCGCGAATTGAACGTTCGCGGTTGGCGAAAGTTCGTCGAACAATGCAAACTGCTGAAAAACGATTCCCGTTCGCGGCATCGACTCCGAATCAACGGACTCGCCTCGCCAGTGAATGTCACCGCTCCACTGAATCGCGTCGCCGTGCCGTGGCAAAATGCCCGCCAGGACTCTCAGCAGCACACTTTTCCCAGCACCACTGCCACCGACCAAAACGGTGATCTTGCCATCCGGAAAAGCCAGATGAGCATCTTGCAACAGCGTGCGTTGGCCTGCCGACACGCACAGATGGTCCAGAGTCAATGCGTCAGACAAAACGAACCGCCAAGTGAATGATGTCCATGCCAAGCGTAAGGGGTTGGGTTGAGCCGGACTGGAATGCTGACGAATCCCTCTACCAAGCAACGCATGATTGAAAACTGTCGAGTTTCGCTGCGTGGCCCAAGCACCGAAGAGGCGCCGAAACAACACGCAAGAGTTTAGCGTGTGCCGGTTCCGTCGCCATCGGACTCCCTCAGACGAACTCGACGCAGGGGCCCCTCACCGGTTAAGCTTCGTCTTTGCTCACCAACCATCTCGCTCGCACTCAATCGCCGTGGCCAAACGTCCTGCTCATCCCCGTCCTCAAACCAAGTCCGCTCCCTGGTACGCCGATGGATTGCGTTTCGAATGCACTCAGTGCGGCGAGTGCTGCAGCGGTGAACCCGGCTATGTCTTCGTCGATGAAAACGAAATCGAAGGCCTGGCCAAGGAAATGAAGCTGGACCGAGAGGCGTTTGAGCACAAATTCCTGCGTCGCGTCGGCAACCAATTCAGCTTGATTGAATACCCCGACGGGGACTGCATTTTCCTGGACCCGAAGTCGCGACGGTGTATGGTTTACAACGCTCGCCCCATCCAGTGTCGCACCTGGCCATTCTGGGACAGCACCCTCGCTGGCCCCTCCGATTGGGAGGAAACCTGCCAAGTCTGCCCGGGGGCAGGAAAAGGCAAGCTGTACAACTTTGACGAAATCGAGATTCGCCGGAAAGAAAAGTCGGTTTAACTGGAGTGTAGCGGTTATGCCGGTCGATACGGTTCATCAGGGACCAACTCTTGCCTGCTTCGGCGGCTTGACCGGTTCCGACTTGAAACCTAAGCTGCCTTTGTAAGTCCATCAATCACAATGGTTTGCGGAGCCAGCCGGGGTGACAAAAAAAGAAATCGTGCGCGTCATTTCCGAAGAACTCGGACTGACTCAGCAAGAAACCAAAGAGGTCGTGCAGCGGACGTTTGACTCGATCGTCGAAACCTTGGTGCGGGAAGGCCGCATTGAACTGAGGAACTTCGGCGTTTTCGAAGTCAAACCGCGAGCTGCTCGAAAAGCACGCAATCCAAAGACGGGACAACAAGTCGACGTGCCCGAAAAGTACGTCGTCACGTTCAAACCCGGCAAGGTGATGGAACAACGCGTCCGGCAACTGTCCAGCGACAACCTGCCTGACACCTGGGTCATGCCTGTGGATCATGTGCCAACCTCCGGTTCTGCCGAGCGTCCGAACGAAACCGACGACCCGAACTCGAACCGTCCGCCAAACAGCCCCCCCAACAGCCCTTCGGGCAGTTGGCAATAGAACGCACCGACAAGTTCACGGAGGAACTGACGATGAAAAGCTCGCAAACGACCGCGAAAACTAATTCTGCAGCCCGTCACGGCCAACGATCCGTCATGAGCCGTTTGGTTCTGGGATGCGTGTTGATGGCCGGCCTGGCCACCTCCGTTGGCTGCTTTGTGCCGATCTACTCCAGCCGACCTGAACGACGCGTTCAACAGTTGCTGTACACCTCGGAAGACCTGCGTTCTTTGGTCGACGAATGGGAGCGTTTCTGGTTCCTTGATTCGCCTTCGCACATGACCCCCATCCGTACTCACGGTGGCGTGCTCTAGGGCACCTGATTGTCTCAGACAGCGAGATTCATTGTGGATCTCGCCTGAGAATCAGAGCAAACGAAAGTCTTTCCGACTTTCGTTCATCAATCGCTCGGAAATCCATCTGGTTTTTGCAAGGCAGCAAAAGCCATCCGGTGGCTTGAATCGGGTGGTTTCGCTCGACCGCCAGCATTGAAATTGGGAACTTTTCCCGAGGCGTTTGTTGCGAGTTTGGCCCTCTCAGGCCGAACTGGACACGCTCGGCTGCATTCGCCGAATGAAGTGTCGCCCAGGCCAATCCAAAAGATGTCTTTCCCAACCGGCTCGTTTGAGATGCCGGTCGGTGATGCGGGCATTGCTCACGTGCGCCACGATGGCGTACGACTTCCGAAGCCGCGCGATTTCGTCGAGCACCTGAAACGCTCCGATCGCGGTTGCGAACCCCGTTGCATCACCACTGCGAACGTAGTCCAGCGTCATGAACGCGTTCATCCCTCGCGGCACGTGGTAATCGAGACAGCAAACGTCTCCCTGCAACGCGGCGAATTTGGCTTGCCACCACACCTGAGCCACCGAGACAGGACTTCGCATCCCGTGCTGCTCGATTCGTTCCAACTTGCCGTCACGCATCACGATCCGGCCACAACGAACGCGAGAAATCGCGTCTTCGTTGGTTTCGAGCTGGGTAAACGATCGGCGAATCCACATGACGAGCGATTTTGAATGACGAGCGACTCGGAATAACGTCCTGGACACACGCGTGTCCGACCAGCGACAATTCGAAAGTGGGATCCGCCTGCTAGTGGTCCGTCAAAGTTAAAAGTGAGGGTTGATCGTAGTGGACGAGGCCACGAGTCCTTGGATTTTACGCCAGTTCAGGACTCGTGGCCTCGTCCACTACCCTAAAAACAAGTCCTGACAGACCACTAGTGGATTGTCAATCGCATCAGCCCTCCCCCCGTGCAAGCGACAGACTGGAAGCCGATCCCACTTTGCTGGACCAAGGTCCAACCCAAACCTAGCACGCGGATCGAATTCCTCCGCCTGATTGCTCCCGCCATCCCGTCGCTGAGTCCACGATGCCCAACGAACCAGCCGCACATCCCGACCAATCCAACCTCACGGATCGCAGATCGGAAGAAGCGGATCGCCCCCGCGACCAGAAAGCTCGCCAACCAAAGGCGTCGATCCGCCGTCGGATCCTGCGAACATCGGGCTTGCTGGCGGTCATCTACGTCATCGTTTGCGTGGGATTGGTGGTCATGGAAACGCGTTTGCTATTCCCAGGTGCCTACTTCGACACCAGCATTCTGATGGACCCGAATCGCTTCAAACCCGACCATCCCACACCGGGCGTCGTGGAAACGATGAGCTACCCGGCGGTCGATGGAGCGGATCTGGAAGGCCGCTTGCTGATTCGCGAAGATGCGGACGACGTGGTTCTCTTTTTGCACGGCAACGGCATCCACGCAGACGAAATGGATGACTGGACTCGACGGTTGTCAGACAGTTGGAACGCGACGGTCCTGACCGCCGAGTACCGAGGCTTCCAGAGCGACGGGTTCACGCCCAGTGACACCAGCACGATCGAAGACGCGGTGTGTGCGATCGATGCCCTGTCCCACACCACCGGAACCCCCGTGTCAGAAATCATGATCTACGGTCGATCGCTGGGGGGAGGTGTCGCCTGTGGATTGGTCGCTGCTCTGCATGAACGCGGCGATTCGATCGAGGCGTTGCTGCTGGACCGAACCTTCGATAGCGCTGCCAGTGTCGGCGCGGATCGATTCTTCTTCCTGCCGGTGCGCTGGCTGATGAAGAACCAATACGACAGTGTTCAGGCCCTGCAAAACTATGAAGGTGCTCTGGTCCAAATCCACGGCGTGCCGGACCGCATCGTGCCCCGAAAGAACGGGCGGGCCCTCTACGATTCACTGACGCTCGAACACAGCGACTGGATCGAACTGCCTGACATGTTCCACAACGATCGTCTGCCCACCAAGACACTGGACCAAGCCGGCCAAAAACTGAAAGCCCTTCGCGAACAAGCCTTCCCTGCAACGAACTCACCTGTCAGTGAACCGGACGCAGCCTCCAACGCAGATTCATCCTCCGCTGAATAGCTGAACCGCAGAGGCCGCTTCCACTCGGCTCATCTCATCCGCCGCCCGGGTCCCCGGATCCACACAACAGGTTCGCAAGACTGCTGGTGGAATGCTACCCAATCCTCGGTGGCGAAATCGCTCGTAGTCGAACACGCCGGCTTCCGCCAACTTGGCCTCCATTCGTTGAGCATGATCCGGGTTGGATGCCACCAAGGTTCGATCCTGACCACGCGTTTCTCCCGACGCGACTCCCCGAATCCGAAACAAGAACATCGGTGGACGAACCACACACACTCGATGCTCCTCGAACAACTTGGGCGCGTACCGAAGCAAGAACCCCAGCACCAAGACGCCGCAATGGATGCCGTCAGCGTCGGGATCCATCAGCACAACCAATCTCGCATAGCGACATGTTTCAGCGGTTCGCAACGCGGCGATCCAGTCTTCGCCGGGATTGATCCGTCGATCCAATAACGTCGATGCAAATCGAGTCAGCACCTCGTTTCGAAGTGCCACGGATGCCGTGGCTTTGGCAACGTTCATCGGCTTGCCTTGCAGAGCCAAGATCGATTGCCGGGTTGCATCCCGAACTTGATTGACCGACTTCGCCGCGCTGTCGCCTTCGACGATCAGCAACTCGGCTTGGTCCGGTGTGACGCCCGTTCGCGCGGGATCGTCCATCGGATAGTGCACCGGGGCTTTGCCGTACGGGGCAAAGTACGGCCCGCTCACGGCACCGCGACGGTCAATGCACGAATATCCGCGATCAACTCACGCATCGATTGGTAGCGATCAGCGGGACGTTTCGCGATGGCCTTCATGACCACCGCGTCGACTTCTTTGGGAATCCCATACTGGGGCGACTTTTCGCTGGGCGGTGGGACATCCGCGTGCTTGATGTTGTCAAACGTTTCGTCAATCGTTCGCCCCCGGAACGGCTCCCGAATCGCCAGCGATTCGTACAGCACCACACCAGCACTGAAGATATCCGTTCGTTCATCGATCCCACGGTTCCCGTTGACTTGTTCGGGCGACATGTACAGCGGCGTGCCTGGACGTTGCCCGCCACCGGTCAAGGTCTGAAGTTGTGTTTCAGTTTTGGTCTCATGATCGGGCTGCATCTGTTGACGATGCAACGTCTGCGCATCATCGGCGTGCCCCCAAACCTTGGCCACACCCCAATCGAGCAAGATGACTTCGCCAAAGTTGCCAACCCAAATGTTTTCGGGTTTGACGTCGCGGTGAATCACCCCACGAGCGTGTGCGTAAGCCAGCGCCTGACAAGCATCGGCGACAATTTCCAAACGGCGTTGCAGCGGGAACGCGGCGACGGCGAGTTCATCCTTGCGAGCGATCCGCTTCAACGATTCAAACAGGTTCTCACCGGAGATCCGCTTCATCGTGAAGTACACGCCTTCAATATCATCGTCCCCAATCTCGTAGACCGGCACCGTGTTGGGGTGCTGCAACTGAGCCGTGACGCGAGCCTCCCGCAGCAAACGCCGACGTTCGTAGCGATCCGTTCGAATCTCTGGCAACAGCTTCTTGATCGCCACCGTTCGGCCAATGACCGAATCGACCCCGGCCTGCAAAACCGCCGTGGCACCACGTGCCATCTCGCGCAGTCCCGTGTATCGCTTCAGCCCCTGGGGCGGAGGCGATGGGATGTCGTTGTCGGTACCAGCCAGAATGATGGTCGATTCATTGCTCATCTTCGAATTGTATCCTGCACCTGCCATTGCCGACCACTGGCCATCCTGTCGTCAAAAGCAACGCACCGTCCCTTCCTCTTTTGCCTTTTCCTCTTCCTGTCTTCGAACTTGCCACGCCCACATGATGCTGCGTTCCGAGGGTCGACGCACGCACGAGCGAATGGCTCAAGATGCAACGCCGTTCCACGCGACCTTCCCCCAACCAGATCGAGTATCCTCAACGTCCGCTTGGCATCAACGATCCCCCCTGTCTTCTCTTCACCAAATTTTCATTTCTCCCTGCTGAACAAACCGATGACTCAATCGATCCCACCGGAAGGCCCCCATTCCCCCAGCGGAACATCCCCATCTGCGGACGACGACGCAACACTGGTCACCGTGGCCGAACGTCCGACTGAGCCTGCGGCAGCGGTTCTGGTCAACATCCTTGCTGATGTCGGTATCCGTGCCGTCGCCGTTGGAGGTTTCACCGCCGGATTCGCGGCGGAAGCCCCGGGATGGGTCCAAGTCAAAACGTTCGAGCGGGACGCCGCCAAAGCTCGTGAAATCATCGCCCAAATCAAATCGGAGCCACTCGAATCCGATTCATTCGACTCCGAGTGAACTTGCCCACTCCCATCGACAGTCCCATGCTCCACCCATTCCCACCGCTTCGTACGACCGCCTTTGGGTTGAGTCTGATCTGCCTGCCACTGATCTTCTCAGTTGCCGCTTCAGCCCAGGACGGAAATTCGCCATCTGAGTCGCGTTCCAACCTGCCACTGCATTCGATCATCGATGGTGTCCAGCCGATGACCGGCATCGTGCTGTGGCATGATCACGACCAGGTTGCCACCGACGCGATCTCACTGGAGTTTCGCTACTGCGGCTACGACGAAGTCGCGACCGGCCCCGGCCAATGGGACTTTTCAAAGGTCGAACAAATTCTCGACGACATCGCCTCGCGGTCGCATCAAGCCATCCTGCGATTTCGATTTGTCTACCCAGGCAAAACCACCACGGTTCCAGCATTCATTCGCGACGCGGCTGACTACCAGGAAACCATCGCCAAGAGCGAAGGCAAACCGACTCATTTCTGCGATTGGTCTAACCCCGCTTTGCAGCAATTCACGCTGGACTTCTACACCGAATTCGCAAAACGATATGACTCCGACCCGCGGATCGCGTTTGTTCAAACCGGATTTGGACTCTGGTCGGAATACCACATCTACGATGGTCCGATGGAACTCGGCAAAACGTTCCCCGCCGCCGAGTACCAATCCAAGTTCCTGCGGCATCTCGACGGGCAGTTTGATTCCCTGCCATGGATGATCAGCATCGATGCGGCGGATGATGAGTTCACGCCCATCGCAGGGAACGACTCACTGCTGGCTCTCCATTTCGGATTGTTTGACGACTCGTTTCTTTCGAAATCACATTCCAAGTGGAACGCCAAGAACTGGGCCGCGATGGGCACAGATCGCTGGCAACGGAACGCCGGCGGCGGTGAATTCAGCTACTACAACCGCCGCGATCAAAAACTCGCCTTGGCCAAATCCGGCCCCAACGGGGTCTCCGTTGAAACATCCAGCCGCGACTTCCATGTCTCCTTCATGATCGGGAATGACCAGCCCAAGTACCAACCGATGGCTCGAATTCGCGAGGCTGGAATGGCGATGGGTTACCGCTTCCGCGTCACCCAGGCAATCCTCTCCAAGTCCAATTTGGGCACGACGCTCGAGCTGGAAGCCACCAATGAGGGCGTCGCACCACTCTATCGGGATGCCTTTTTTGCGGTGGGAGGCAATCGGTCCCAGCAGTCCCTTGGCGGGCTTTTGCCCGGCGAAACAAGGGCTTTCACGATCGAAAACCTCCCCGGTACCGTCACCGGAAAGGACCTCCAAATCGAATGCGATGCAATCTTGCCCGATCAGGCCATCCAATTTTTTGCGGATCTGAAATAGACTGTGGCGGCTACGAGGTTTCTGCGAGCGTTCGAAAGGACATTTGGCAGGCCTCATCCCGATGCCGCTTTCCTCTGAAATCCATTCATGCCGCTGACTAGCGTTTCGACCACCGTTGATGAAACCAACGAAGGACGTGTCGATATCATCGTCCGAGAACTCTCTGGAACCTCCCGCAGCCAAGCTCGCGGGATGATCGACCAGGGCTGCGTCATGATCAATGGATCTCCGTGCAAAAGTGTCGGGACCACGGTCAAACCAGGTGACCTGGTGGCGGTCCGATACGACAAACACCAGCGCTATCGTGAAAAGAAACGTCAGTGGGATGACCGCACGTTCGAGATCGTCTTTGAAGACGACCACATCATCGTCGTCAACAAATCCGCCGGCACGCTGACCGTCCCGACCGATCGCGGTGAACCCAACAGCTTGGTCGATCGTGTCTCGATTTACCTGAGCTACTCCAAGGCAAAGAAAGAGGCGTTTGTCGTCCATCGCCTGGACCGGGAAACCTCGGGACTCCTGGTCTTCGCCAAACACGAACCCATCGCAGAACTGCTGATCGAGCAATTCAAGGACCGCCGCCCCACTCGCGTATTCCACGCGATCGTGGCTGGGAATGTGCTCGCCGATGAAGGCACCTTTGAATCGCACTTGGCCACCGGCAGCAATCTGGATCGCTACGAGACCCGCCCGGGCAAAGACACCGACGAAGCCATCACGCACTACAAGGTGGTTCGTCGGCTGGTCGAACGAGAGTCCAGCCATGGCGAAGACACCACGCTGATCGAAGCCCAACTCGAAACCAGCAAACGCAACCAAGTCCGAGTGCAATTCGCCAACGCCGGCCATCCGGTTCTTGGAGAACCACGCTACAAACCCAAGGAAGCCATGCACGCTCGCTGGCATCGCAAACGCATGGCATTGCACGCGAGCACGCTCGGATTCTTTCATCCCGTCAGCGGCGAAGCGGTGAGCTTCGACACGCCGCTGCCCAGTGCCATGGAAAAGTTCGTCGCTGGTGCACGTGGACGCAGTGACCGACCGGCTTGAGTGGCAACCAAGTGGAAGAGCATGATTCCAACTCCCCGTCGCTGACTCTTCCCCGGCGTGTCGTATTGCCCCGCGTGTCGAATTGCCCTGCGTTCGCTAAACTCGTTGAGCACCAGCCAACGCATCCAGTTGGCTTTTTCAAGCAACGCAGGACACGAGCGACCGATGATGAAACCTTGGCGAATCGCTGGGATCAATTTTTCTCACATGCACATGGGCGACCTGCTGCGGCAAGTCACCGAGCACACCGACACGGAACTGGTCGGCGTTTGTGATTCCGATCGCCAGTCGATGCAGCCGACCATTGAAGCGTTGAAAATCCCATCGGACAACGTTTTCACCGACGAACTGGAATGTGTTCGAACCGCAAAGCCAGACCTGGTGATCCTATGCCCACCCACCGGCGAGCATGCGGAATGGGTCGAACGACTCGCGCCGCTGGGTGTTCACCTGCTGGTCGAAAAACCTTTCGCGGCCTCCTTGGCTGATGCCGATCGGATGATCGAGGCTATGCGGCCCACCGGAAAGCAGCTGATCATCAACTGGCCCGCCCGTTGGGACCGAGCTCATTACATGACGTGGTGCCTGATCAACCAAGGCACAATCGGGGACGTCATCGAGGTGCATCACTATGGTGGCAATCGTGGCCCCCTTTATCACGGCGCAGACAAACTCGAACTGGAACCGACCGCGGAAGAAAAGCAACGCAGCTGGTGGTACAAGCTGGACGCCGGTGGCGGATCACTGCGAGACTACCTCGGCTACGGTGTGACGATGGGCACTTGGTTCAATGGCGGCCAAAAACCCATCGACGTGACTTGCGTGACCACCGGTACCAAGGGATTGGAAGTCGACGAGCACAGCATCACCATCGCTCGCTATGCGACTGGCATGTCCAAATTTGAAACCCGCTGGGGAACCTTCACCGACCCGTGGGTTCACCAACCACAACCCCAATGCGGCTACGTCGTTCGCGGGACTCGCGGGACCATCTCCAGCTACGATTATGCAACCACCTTGCGTGTCCAAACCGAGGCCCGCCCGGAAGGTTACGATCATCCGGTCGAAGACCTCCCAACGGGCGAAACCAACGGGATCGAATACACGCTCTCGCGGCTGAACCAAGACCTCCCTGTCGAAGGCCCGCTCTCGCCCACCATCGCCCGAATTGGCCAGCAAATCATCGAGACCGCCATTCAAAGCGCCGCTCAACAGAAAACCCTGCCCCTGATTGATCGCTGAAAATCGGCTCACTGCCAAGGAGACTCGCTGAATCCTAACTCGCAACCACTGCGAAGCGATTGGTTGACAGGCGAGCCCCTATTCTTGCAAGGCATTCGAAATCGCATTGCTCACTGCAGCAGCCAGCTTCTTTGATCCCTCTGCTGTGAAGTGAACATTGCCTGGGGCGACGAACAGCCCCGCCGCGAACGAATCCGAAACCTGGTTGAGATCATTCACCGCAATGCCGTGTTTGATCATGACTCGTTCCGCGGCCTCGTTGTAGATTGTGTCGTCCCCGACCTTGCGGCCAGCCTCGCCTTCCGGAACGGTGGTCGTGTGAGCCCAAATCAGTTTCGCATTCGTCTTCTTCAGTCGCGAAACGATCTCATCCAGATTCTGTTCGTACTGCTCAACCGACGTCGTCAGCGTCCCGTTGACCTTGTCTCGATTCCCTTGAACCTTCGACTGCGGATGTCGATAGCAAAGGTCCCAGAGCCCCCAATTGAAATGAATGACATCCCACTGCTCGGTTCCGATCCATCGATCGAGCTTCTTCAGACCGGTCCCTGAGTCCTGTGCATTCCCAGGGTTGTGCCGAACCACCGCCTTGCCCTCCAGCTCAGCAGCAACCGCGGGCGTGTAGCCGATTGAAATGGAGTCGCCGATGATCAACACCTCCGGCAAATCTTGCGCGTGAACAGTCCCCACAAAAACAGAACACAAAAGAAGAACCAGCACTCTGTATTTCATCGCGTTTCCCATTTCATCGATCGGTCATTCAACACCTTGGGAGTACCGATCCCAAAGCGTTGGACATACAAGCAAGACCATCATACCAAGGTCAACACTCTTCAAAAAAAAGCAGATTGGCCAATCCGAACCAGGCCAGGTCTCAGGAAACACTGAAGGGAGGCAATGACACGAAGCACCTTCCGAAATCCCGGCTCCAGAAAGCGTCTCGCTCACGAAAACTCGACCTTCGGTACCGGTGCCCTCTTTCGCCAAATGATGAACAAGCCCGACAACACAATCAGCCCCGAACCCACCATCATCTGCAGATTCAACCGTTCACCAAACAACAACACTCCGAAGGCGACTCCGAACAGCAAACGCGAATAACGGAAAGGAGTGACTGCCGAGACCTCACCGGTCCGCATCGCTTTCATCAAGCTGCCATACGCGGCCACCCCCACCAACACCGCTCCCAACAAACAGAACGAGACTTTGCCGGTTGGCCAAACAAACCACTCCCCTCGCCACAAAGAAGACATCACCCCAGCAACCAACACCGACAGGAAACCGTACAAACCAAGGATCGACGTGCTGACTCTAGCTGGCGCCGCACGACTGGCGAGATCTCGCCCGGCAAATCCAAGCATCCCCATGACAGCCAACATCGAAAGCATCGAGAAACCGTCCGTGCCAGGACCAACGATGACGATCACCCCGAGCAAGCCGACCAAGACCGCCATCCACCTTCGTATCCCTACCTGTTCGTGAAAGACCATCGCGGCACCTGCGACCACAACCAGCGGCGTTGCTTGAAGAATGACCGTGGTCGCCGACAGCGGGGTCAGCGCAATCGCGAGCACATAGAACAGTCGGCCGGTGACCTCCAACAACATTCGAACAAGCATGATTGGCGCACGTGCGTCCGCCGTGAACAGCGGTTCCCGATTGCGTTTCGCAATGCCAGCGAAGACCAACATTCCTCCCAACCCAAACAGGCACAAAATCTGGCCAACTGGCAGCACTTCGGCAGCGGCTTTCACCAACGCGTCTTCCGCAGAAAACGCCGCCATGGAGGCAACCATCCAGATCGATCCGACAAGATTCGACCGATCTTCACTTCTCAATTTGGTAGTCACGAAACTCCAATGCGCGCGTTGAAAAAAGGCATCAAACTAGCTCATTCGCTCGACACGTCAACGCAGCCAAACATCTGACACGCACGCGAATGCCCCTCGGACAGCCCCTGGCGAGATTCGATGTTGCTCCAATTGGAGTGATGACCATCGTCGTGCACCAGACAGCCGAGATCTTCAACGGCGGGCGGGACGACCGGGTGTCGTCCATGCTGGAAAGACTGGGGATTGAGTTTCCCAATCTCATCATTCAACGCTTTCTCCAGGGAATCGCAGCGAGCCTGTTCGCGTCGAGCGGGACAAGCTCGACTCAGGTGACCTCGTGTGATCTCACGCCTGCCGCAGCGCGTTGACGATTGGGACGGTGGCGGCCTGAATGGCGGGCACCAACCCGGCGAGGATCCCAACCAAGACCGATACCACGGGTCCGGTGACCGCCAACCCCAGCGATGGACGGAACGCGATCGTGGCTCCCTCGGCACCAATTGCAAACCCTCCCAAACCAAGCGCGGCGAGCGCGAGCAGCGTTCCCGCGACCCCGCCCACCAAGCACAAAATGGTGCTCTCGGCCAAAACCAACCGCATGGCTCGCAGCGGTCGAACGCCCACGGTTTGCAGCACCGCGTATTCCTTGATCCGGTCCTGGACGCTCATCACCGTGGTCGTCGCGACCAACGACAACACCAAGGCGACGCAGGCGTAGCCCAGCCAGTGAGCAAAACCAATCAAGTCCACCAAGTCCGACAACGTGCTGGCTTGAAACGCTCCCTTTCGGCGAGTCTTGGTCGCGACCGCGCCGGCCCGAAGCTTCTGATCAATCGCTGCCGCCACACGATCGGGGTCCGCATCGTCGGTGAGCATGACTTCATGCTGCGTCACCAACCCGGCGGCGTCCAACCCACGCGTGTACTGCAGAAATTGCAGGCTGGTGTAGATCAAGTTCTCTTCGGATGGAACGCTCGATTCAAAGACACCCGCCACACGCACGGACAAGTCTCCAATCGTGAATTGGTCTCCGGTTTTCAGCCCTCGACGCTGCGCCACGTTCCGCCCCACGATGGCCGCATCTCGATGGGACTCAAACTGTTGCCAACTCCCGCTGGTCAATTTCAACGGACGTGTTTGCTGGATCTGTTTCGGATCGGCTCCGTTGAAGACCACAATGTCGAGGCTCGCTCGGCAGTTGTTCGTCCACACTTGGATCGGCATCACGTCGCGTACACCCGGGACCTCCGAAATGACACGTTGGTAGTCCTCCGGCAAACGACTGCTGGTCGGACAAAAGCGGTTTTCTTGGAAGACAATCAGATTGCGATCCGCATCCGATCCCGTCGTCAGTCGATGCAGGCCCTCTTGCACGGAGCCGACAAAGCAGAACACAAACATGGCAACCGCCGCGCCGGTGACAGTCAGCAGCGTCCGAGTGCGGTGTCGCCAAAGCGTTTTCAAAACATAACGAAACATAATGTCCATCCGATTTCGGAAGCACCCAATGTGGCATAGGCTTCCAGCCTGTGAATACTCACCCAACAGCCAAAGCCACCTGAGTTCAACTAACTGCCGAGGTTTCGTCCAATCCAACCTCGATAAACTTACCTCGATCCAAAACCAATTGCCGCGATGCGATTTTGGCAGCATCCGTGTCATGAGTGACCATCAACAGCGTGATATCCAGTTCCTTATTCAATCGCTGCAGCAAGACCTGCACCTGCTCGCTGGTGTCGGTATCCAGACTCCCCGTCGGTTCATCCGCCACGACGACTTTGGGGTGAGCCACAATCGCTCGGGCGATCCCGACCCGCTGTTCTTGTCCTCCCGACAACTGCCGAGGGTAGTGATCCGCTCGATCGCTCAGCCCCACCGCTTCTAGCGCCAACTCAACGCGCTGCCGACGCTGGGTCCCCGACATTTTCAACAGCAACGTCGGCAGTTCGACGTTCTCGTAGGCCGTCAGAACGGGAATCAAATTGTGGGTTTGGAAGATGTAGCCCAAATTTGCCGCTCGCCAATCGGCCAACTTACCGCGAGAAAGTTTGGTGACTTCGGTTCCTGCCACACGAATCGTTCCCGCATCGGGACGATCGATTCCGCTGACCAAGTTCAGCAGCGTGCTTTTCCCGGTGCCACTTGGCCCCATCAAAGAGACGAAGTCGCCCGCCTCGATGTCGAGATCAACCTCGTCCAGAGGGGTGATCGTTTCATCACCCTTGCGAAAACTCTTGCAGACGCCACGTAGTTCGACCAATGCCATCAGTTCATCCCCATCGTTGTGTCTTCGCGTTCCACCAAGACGGAATCGCCTGCTTCCAAACCGGATGGAATGTTCGCAATCAATTTATCCGTCACGTTCAGTCCCGACTCAATTTCGACCAAGCCATCACCTCCGGCTCCCCCGACAATCACCGGCGTTTTCCTTGCAATCTGATCTGAAGAGACGCACCAAACGAACGTTCCCGAGTCTCCTGTTTGAACCAACGACTGCGGCACAAACAATCGCTGCCTGTCCTTCGCCGCTTGGGTGTCGAGTTCTGTCGCTGGAGAAAGAAACGTTGCCGTCACGAGCATTTCCGGGCTCACGGTGGGAGGCGGGTCGATCAGTTCGACCTTCACCTCCAAAGTGTTCTTTTGAACGTTCGCGGCGCTGGTGGCTTGCAGCACTCGTCCCTGGATAACCAATGACGACGACGCGGTTTCGATCTCCACTGGCTGGCCTTGCCGAACCATCGGGACGTCTTCCAGACGCACGTCCGCGCGGACTTGCAGGCGTTCGGGATCGTACATCTCTACCACCGTGCTGGCGCTATGCCCCGTCGAGGACGCCATGCCCGAAACACGCGTTCCAGGCGAAGCGATCAATCGTAGAATTCGACCATCCATGGGAGCCTTGACCACGTTGCGTTCCAACGCCAACTCAGTCTGTCGCAGCTGCAACCTCGCCTCATCCCAGAGTGCTTTCGAAGACGCGACCTTGGCCTTGGCCTCTTCCACTTGACGAGTTTCTTCGACCAGCAACTGACGCTGCTTCTCCAACGCCTGCACCTTGTTGCTCAGGGCATCCACTTCGCGTTTTAGGTTCGGCTGGCGACGTTGCAACTCCTGCAGATTCGCGTGCTCCGCTGCGTGGTCGCTTTCCGCACGAGCGAGAATTCGACCGGAAATCGCGCCTTCGGCCGACCGCTTGCCCTGCATGTTGTTCAGAGCGTATTCCACGTTCGCCTCGGCAGCGTCAATCAAGAACGGCAACTTGGCAAGTTCCGTCTGCGCTTTCGCCAACATGCTTTCCGCGTCGGCCAGTTGAACCTCCAAGTGCACCGGGTTTTCGAAACGTACCCGGGCAGCGTTCAATTCCGCTTCCGCACGTTGCAGTTCCCCGTGCCGAATCGCAACTGCATTCTTGGCCTGTTGAACGTTCAACTCCGCGTCAATGGCGATCAAACGAGCAACCGGCTCGCCCCGTTTGACCGGTTGCCCCTCCACCACCAACAACGATTCAATCACTCCTGGGGCCAAGGCCGCGACGCTGATCGCGGTCGGCCGCGGCTCGATCCATCCGGGTGATTGAAACAACGTTTGTCCCGCCTGAACCACCTCGGCACGTTTGGCGATCACCGGCATCACGGTGACCGTTTGCCTTGGCAACCAATGACGCCCCGCCGCGACCGCCAGCAATACTACAAAGCCGACCAGGATTCCAATCGGCATCACAAAACGGCTGATCCAACGTCGACGCCGAGGCGACGATGCGGGATTGTTTTGCGTTGGCGTGCGGTCGATGGCCAATTGGCCGAGATCAAGCGGAGCTTCTGCCATGACTACTTGCTCGACCGAACGAAAACGTCGCTGGCTTCAACGGTCAAATTGCCTTGGTCGTCCCGTTTGGCAATCCCGTGAACCACGACAGTTGCCAGCTCATTGACGCCTAACAAATCGCGAGCGGTTTTCGAAACCGGTGCTCCCGACTCGTCAACGACCTTCACCGTCGCGATGTTGTCTTTGACCTGGTCCTGCGTGCAACAGTAGTCCCAGGGTGTCGGGCAACCTTCGTCATCGGCACAGTAGGGAACGTTCGGATCGACAATGGTGAATGCCGCCAAACCATCGACGAACGGGTCCGCGGAGCCGCCAATCAATCCCACCAAGGTCAACTCTTCGCCATCGCCAGCCTTCTCACGGGCCTCCCCGACGGGCATCGCATCGGCAGGTTCCGAGCTGGCCAGGTAAGCCGAATCCGCACCGGACCCTTGGCTCGCATCATTCTCGGCAACTTCTGAACCGCCGCAACCAGCGATCAAAGCAACGACGCCCAATAGGGCAAGGTGTTGAAAACGTTTCATTGTGTTTCTCTTTGAAAAAGGGTTTTGAGTCAAACTGCTTTCAGTCCCGTTGCGACTTCTTCTCGCAACGCTTTGAGTGCCGGTGGCAACGAACCAAGGACACCCAACAAAATTCCAACGCCGCACCCGATCAAGATCGCGACACTGTCGATCCTCAATGTGAAAGCTCCCATTGTGAATCGAACCGCCATGCCATTGAGCAGCAGCAACGCCACCACCCCTGACAACAACGATCCAGCGGCCGCCAACAGGACGCCCTCCTGGACCACACTCAGCAAGATCGCACGCCGTCGATAACCGATGGCTTGCAACGTTGCGATTTCTCGGATCCGTCCGGCAACCGATCCATACATCATGTTCAATCCAGCGAACACGCCCGCACCGGACACCAGCACCACCACAAACCACGCCAACACTCGGACGGGTTTGTAGTGCTGCTGAAGCGACGCGTAGTAATCCGTTTCGCGAATCGCTCGCAGCTCCAAATCCAAACGCTCTTTGCAGAACAACTGAACCTCCGCCGCCGAGCGACCAGGCAACAATCGAATTGCGACCAAGCTCAAATCCTGCCGTTTGGTCGCAGTTTGAAAGTCATTCAAGGAACACCAGATTTCCGATTCATAGGCCGACCCGCCAGAAGCGAACCGGCCGCTGATCGTCCACTTGCGGCCCTCAAATTCCAGCTGTTTGCCAAGTGTCAGCTCACTCGGTTCGCGACCAAGCTTGGTGGCCACCAAACGGCCAACCATCACTTCCCCATCGGACGGCCAAGATCCCTCGACCAGCTGCACCGAACGACGCACCAAGGGCGTCGATGTGGTCACACCGCGAACCAACCCCAGGCCTCCCGGACCAGAGTCCGTCGCGACTCGCGTTCCTAAGTACAGCTCCGGTGACACATGACGGACGCCAAAACGCTTCATCGTGCCATCGAGGCTGGCGGCCAACAGCGATGGAGTCCGCGCGGCAATCGATGAGTTCTCGATGTTCTCTTCTGAGTTCACCGAGTACACCAACACCACATCGTCATCCCCACTGATTGCCAGCGACCGTTCCAATCCGCGAATGAATCCCACGACCACAAACACCAGCATCACCACCGTGGCCAGGGCCACCAATGTCAACGCAGTGCGCACCGGCCGTCGGGCCAAATTGCGGACGCCGTATTCCCAAGGCAACAGCACTAGCGAATGTCCCAGGACAAGAATTGGATTGCGAAACCGATTGCGAATCTCATCTTCAACGCTTGGGCTTGGAGGTGAACGTGCCGTCGGGCGTGATCATCTTCTTTGGCGTCTTGCCGATGCTTTCCATGAGTTCCCAAATTCCCTTGGGACTTAACTTCACACCGTCTTTGGCAACCAAAGCGACGGACTTCTTCTCGATGCTGCAGACGACTTTCGTGACCGCATCCACCGAATCAAATCGGGCCGTGATCTTCTTGACGCACCCGCCACACATCTCACCCACCGTCATCACAATCTGATGAGATGGATCCCGCTTGGAATCCAGCGTTTCAGCGGACGCAGCCGCAGGACTGAACCAACCGGACAGGAGGCAAGCCAAAGCGACCAATCCCAGTCCATTGCCATTCGAACCAAACATCATTCTCAACTCTTCCATGTCAAAAGGGGAAATCAGACAAAGTGTGGCGCAGGCAGCTCTGCTTCCTTGCGCAAGCGAGGGAAACCGGTACGTTGGCCACACCAACTCAAACACGACGGATCGAACGTGACGAATCCATCACGCGACGCGATCACCAATTTGTGATTCAGGGCGATCTTCGTAGATGGAAGCGCAGCGACGCCTTGTCAGCGTTCCAGCACTTCCCGGAGGATGGCGAAGATCAAATCAGCCAAGATTGGTGCGCAAGACGCACCTGCCGACCAGATGGACTCGCACAAGACGGCAAGTCACGAAAAGAAAACCACGTCGCACCAGAACAAGATGGCGACATCGATCGCCGATCAACCACATTGGTCCAAACGACGAGCGAACTGGAATCGGGAAGATCCAAGTCGCTCTCCAGAACCGCACCTTCGCAAATGCAGTTTTGGCAAGTGCAATCGCCTCCGCACGGGGAGGATTGGCCGCGTGTCGAATCAAGATCCGACGCGGTCGCCGGTGCTGCTGACTCCCCGTGATGGCAACAACGGCACGTTTCTGCAGCAACACTTTCATCGCATGTTGCTTCCGTTTGGCACGAAAAACAACGCAAAGGGCACGTCAATAAATTGACGACCAACAGGGCGATGAAGAGCGGGGTTCTCATGCTTCCGAGTCTACCAACGCTCAATTGTGAGAGCAACCTGAATCTCGCCGAAGCCAAGCGTTGGAAGGAAACGGTCGGCCCAATGGAGCGGGGACGGACGATCGATTTGATCAGTGCGTGAGTCGAATTGGCTTTTGCCCCGGTTTGGCAATTGGTCCGAAGTGAACGTCAAGCAGCTGCGACGCCGAAAGAGCGTTTCGTGCTCGCCAGTGACCGAGCTAGGCCAATGCCGCGTCCGACGTCCGCTTCGTCGACCAGCACAGACTCCCCGCTAACAAGAGTGCTTGAGCCGTCGACCAAAGCACCAAGACGGACCACCAATGAATCACAATTTGATCTTCCCCCACCAGTGATCCGTTCCGAAGCCATCCATCGGGTGCCAGCAACCATCCACCGGCAACCACCACGACGCCTGGAATCGCGGTTGCCACCAAGATCACAAACGACTTGCCGATACCCTTCGCTGAAGCGGCAAGCAAGAGGCTGGCGACGTCGACCAGAGCGTAGACAGCCGCAAACCGCATCAAGCGAATCGCCAGCGGTTGAATTTCGTCTCGCTCTTGCGCGCCGATTCCCCCCAACGGTATCTGCAGCAGAGGTTCCGGGAACGCGGCGAGTGCAATCGCCAATGTCAGCGCCACGACCAATCCCAACCTCATCCCTCGACGGATGGTGTCCGATGCCAAACCAATCCCTTTGGATGCCAGCGCTTGCCCGGTCACAACGGTGACCGCGGTGCCCAAACCAATCGCGGGAATCGATAGCAACTGATACATCGTGAGCGCTGCGGAGGTCGCTGCCAAACCGGTGACCGAAGCCGCACCAATGACCAGCAACACGAAGCTGAACAATCCAGACCGAATCAGTTGTTGCAATCCAATCGCGGATCCCGGCACGATGATTTCAGTCATGACATGACGACTCGGTCGCCATGCGGAAGGAAAATGACGCCCGAATGAATTCAAACGCATCAACATCACCACAAACACGGCCACTTTGAACCACATCGCAATGGTCGTTGCGAGTGCAGCACCAAAGACGCCCATCGCGGGCAATCCCAACCCACCGAAGATGAACCAGTAATCCAATCCGACATTCATCACGGACGAGGCGATGTTGGTTTGCAAGATCGGCCGAGTCACCCGCCTTCCCACGAAGAACGCGGTCAGGCCAGCTTCCAGCATCGACGCGGGAGCGACCAACAGCAACGTTTGAAAGTAGCGTGCCTCCTGATCCGCCAGTTCAACGTCGTGTCCAAAGGCTTCGAACAAATCGGGGCTCATCCAACCGATCAACGCGAAGGCTGGAACGCAAGCCAGAGTGAACCACAAACACTGCCAAAGCAGCGACCAAACCCGCAGCGCTACCGCTCCCCGACCACGCTTCTTTCCCATCGCCATCGCAGCAAGCGGGGTGATGAACCCCATTGCAGTGACGGGAATGCATGCGATCGCCCAGTACAAATTGCCCGCCGCCATCGACGCCGCTGACGAAGTTGGACCATACCACATCAAAAGCGTGCGATCGGTGAAGAGCGTGATCGAGAAACAACCAACGGTGGCCGCCAGCGGAATGGCAACCGCCACCATCGCTCGATAGCCGTAAGCGTCATGTTCAATTCGACGGGACGATTCAGACATGACTTCCTACGAGAGAATGGACAACGGCCAACCATCGCGGATGGCAATTCAAAAAAATCAAAAGTGCGAGGATCGCGACATGACGCCGCTGACTAAAACACGATCACCCTCTGGCTCAAAAAATGCAGTGGCGGTTCGGAATTGATTCGCGACTACGTAAGCGAAATATGTGCCACCGCATCACGTCCATCAACGTGACCTCGAAACTAGGAAAACACAATGTCCACCACCAGCCTTTCACGAAGGCAATCCGACACAACCGAGCACCCTGCGAGCGGCATTGTTCGCTCCCGCTCCGGCATTGGAACGCTGTCTCGTTTGCTCTCGTCGTTGGTTGCATTGATCAACCAATCTGATCGAAAACTAACCGATTCAGGAGTCATCAATCCGATCGTGGAACGGGTGTCCGTGGTCGCAACGCAACGTCGCTGAGCAACTCCCCACGACCTTTGGCACGGTCGTTGCTCAAGCCGAGGCCGACGGAATCGAAAACGACATCACGGATGATCGGAGCATCAATCACCCGTTCACAACTCCATCGGCTGGGGAGCCATTCGCGATGAAAATCGGCATTGTAGGTCATCTCAAATTTCCCATCGCGAAACCATACGCAGGAGGCTTGGAAGCATTCACTCACGCGTACACAAACGCCCTGGTGAATCGAGGTCACGAGGTCACATTGTTTGCTTCGGGAGACTCGGATCCGCGGTTGCCTCTCACGAGCATCATCCCAAACGCCACCATCCCCGAATCCAATGCACGTCTCGGTCGTCTGTGCCACGACTGGATTGAAAGCGTGGAAGACGAAGCTTACGCGGATTTGATGTTGCAACTCAGCACAAGTCAATTTGACGTGATTCACAATCACTCGCTGAGCCCCATTCCTTTGCAGTTCTCACATCTGCTGCCGACACGTTTGATGACGACGCTGCATGCACCGGTCCTGCCTCGGATGGCAGCGGAAGTGCAACGACGAAACGCGGAAGCTTGCGGCCAATTCATCAACATCTCCAATGCAAACGCGGATGCCTGGCGTTCATTGCTGCCCGACCAAACGGTGATCCACAATGGAGTCGACACTTCGTTCTGGGTGCGTTGCAAAGCAGAAAAACAGCGACGTGCCATTTGGTTTGGTCGCATCCTGCCGGACAAGGGAACCCACTTGGCATTGCGTGCCGCACATCGCGCCGGCATCCCGCTTGACGTTGTTGGCCCCATTTCGGATCAAAGCTACTTTGACTCGGAAGTCCTCCCACTGCTTCGTCCGGAAGATGCTTACCATGGTCACCGTACCCACGAAGAACTCTGCACGTTGATCAGTCGTTCAGCCGTGACCTTGGTCACACCATGTTGGGACGAACCCTTTGGATTGGTCGTTGCAGAATCGCTGGCATGTGGGACTCCCGTGGCTGCCTTCAATCGCGGTGCTTTGCCGGAGCTGATTGGCAAATCCACCGGCCGATTGGCCAAGCCGGGAAGTGTCCGTGATTTGGCTCAGGCGTTGCTTGGATGCATGAAGCTGCCTGGTGAAATCTGCCGCCGGGTCGCACAAGAGCACTACAGCTTCGACCGAATGGTGGAACAATACGAGTCGCTGTACCGAAAACACTCCAACTGGAGCTTCCCGAATGAGGTTGCGGCGTGATCGTTCGACAACCCCATGTGGGCTTCTATGTCCATTATCACGGGATGGGCCATAAGCACCGAACCGAGGCCATTCTTCGTCAGTTGCCGGTGCCAGCATCGGTTGTCACCAGCCGAATTCATGGCCTCGATTGGAGCGGTCCCACGCTTGAGAACGTTATCGGAATCGAATGCGACAACGACGACGTTCCAGTACGTGGAATGCAGCACGCACGAGACGTTTCCGCGCTGCACCACACACCGCTGTGGACAGATTCCATCACGAAGCGAGTCGCTCAGTACACACGTTGGCTGGATGAAACTCGACCAGACGTGATGGTGATCGACGTTTCAGCGGAGATATCGATGCTCACGCGGTTGGCGTCGATTCCTCAGATTGTGATGCGTCAGCATGGACGTCGCGACGACGCTGCTCACTTGGCCGCTTACGAAGCCGCTCACTCCTTGTTGGCTCCCTTCCCGCAATCGATGGAGGATGACATCACACCCGATTTTGTCCAAGACAAAACGGTCTACTTGGATGGTTTTTGCCGCGAAGAAGCAAGCGGATCGTCGAGTCAAGCTCAACGGCACTCACGAAAAAGCGATCGGCCGTTGATCGTGGTCATGTTTGGTCGAGGTGGCACGGGCGACGTTCACCAGCACTTGCGAGACGCGGCGACTTCGGTCCCGCACGCGGACTGGTGCGTCTTAGGAAAAGAAGATGATACGAACGCCGAACGAACACCGGCAAATCTGCTCTTCGCCGGATGGCAAGATCATCCCGGCAGTTGGATCGCTGATGCCAGTGTCGTCGTTACATCTGCTGGCCATAACAGCGTGATGGAGCTCGGTCATGCCCGGTGCCGGTTCATCGCGATCGCGGAAGACCGCCCCTTCGAAGAACAAATTCGCAAGGCCAAGATCCTGAGCCGGGAACAATTGGCAATCGGATTGACCGATTGGCCCCAATTAGGCCAGTGGCCGACATTGATTGAGGAAGCGATGTCCTTGGATCCATCACCATGGCGAGATATTTTTGAACAGGACGGAGCCGAGCAGGCGGCGGAGCACATCACTCGAGTCGCTCAATGGTCCCAGGAAGCCAGATTGTCTCGGGAGTTGTTAACGCTATGAAGATCAGTGTCCTCACCATCGTTCGCGGACGTCAGGCACATCTCGAAAATCAACTGAAGGGGTTGTTGCAATCTGAAATTCTGCCACACGAATGGGTTGTCGTTGGCATGAATCAGGATGTCACACTTCCGGATTGTCAACGCTTCCCGATTCGCATATCCAGTGTCAATCATCCAACCGAACCGCTTCCCTTAGCGCAGGCTCGCAACCACGCCGCTTCGCTCTGCAAAACCGACGGTTTGGTGTTCCTGGACGTTGATTGCATCCCATCGCCCGACATGATCGGAAACATGTTGAATGCACTTCAAACCGAGGACCGACTGTGGATGGGATGCCCCCGCTACCTCCCCGCGGAAGCCGCCGAAGACGACTGGCAAATGGATCATCTCCAACGACTTTCAGTCGGTCATCCGTTGCAGCCTCAACTTGGCGAGGAAAAACGTCAAGGTTCCGAACGATACGAAATGTTCTGGTCGCTCTGCTTTGCAACCAGCCTCTCTTCCTTCGATCAAATCGGCGGGTTTGACGATTCATTTGATGGCTATGGTGGCGAGGACACCGACTTCGCGTTTTCTGCTCGCAAAGCTGGGGTGCCATTCGGGTTCGTAAACGCTGTTGCCTATCACCAACATCACTCGGTTTGCAAACCACCCCTGAACCATCTCAAACCAATCGTCAAAAACGCTGAACGATTTCACCGCAAGTGGGGCGTCTGGCCCATGGAATCCTGGCTCAACGCCTTTGCGGAGCGAGAACTCATCGAGTTTGACAAAGACGCCGACTCAATCACGATCCATCGCATGCCAACGGAATCCGAAATTCAAAAAGCCACGTCTCTGACACCAGCGGGATTTTGATTGGGTACGCAAGATTAAACAAGCAAAACCAAGTGAACCGGGCATTCACCTCGTCAGCATCGCTCCACCCCCAGAATCGTCATTCGAGAAAGCGTTCGCTGTAGTGCGTGCGACCAAGTGCGGTGTCAGACAATGGCAACGGCTCTTTGGAAGAACGAAGTCGAGTTCTGGCACGGTAGTTGCAACCTACTTCCTTCATCGAACAACCGTTTGATAAATCTACCAACTACAGCAAACTGAAGGATTTCACATGTCTCTTGAAACCAAAATCGACTTGAACGAAACCACCATCGAAAAGCTTCAAAAGCTGATTCGTGCCAACATCGATTCCTACAACGGCTTTCACGAGTCCGCCGAAGAACTGAAGGACGAGCGTTTGGCGACACTGTTTCGGGCGATTGGTGATGAACGGTCCGCGATGGCCACTGAACTGCAGCAGCACGTCGAGTTCAACGGCAAAGAAGCCGAAGACGATGGCAGCGTGGCCGCCAAAACACACCGCATCTGGATCAACATCCGCGGCAAACTGAACGGCGGCGATGCAACCGTGATCTTGATCGAAGCCGAGCGTGGGGAGGATCACATCAAGGAAGCCTACGAAGATGTCCTCAAAGACACCGCTGGCAGTGCAATGAACGATGTGTTGTCCGCCCAATACGCAAAGGTCAAAGCCGGCCACGACAAAGTTCGCGATCTTCGCGACGCCTACAAGGCCAGCTGATCAACGCTTGCCAAATCATATCGGTTTCCAAACCGAACAACGAAAGCCATGTCCACGGACGTGGCTTTTTGTTTGCGCGGATGACATTCCGTTCGCATTTCGTTCTGAGTTCTGAGTTTAGCCGAAAGAGTGGCAGCAAAGAGATCGTCCGCAATGCCATTCATGGTCAACCCCACGCTTCAGGAACGCGTTGTCAAACCCTGCCGAACGTTCGGCAAAGTGGTGCCGTGTCGACCAATCGTGACCGAGCCTCCCATGATGATTGGCTCGGTTTCATCTCCGGCAATCAAACAATCGTCCAAATCAGACTGCGTTGAACGAGAAACCACCAACCAAGATCGAATGAGTTGAAAATCCAACCGCCCGGGATGCGGTTGACGCCAAGCAGGTCGGCAGGCGTCATTCGGCGTTTGAACCGGTTTGGCAAACGCCCCCGCTTCCCCGTTTCCCCGTACACCCAGGGCCAACGCTGAACTTCGAAATGGTTGGTGTTGACGCGATGCGGTCAAATCCTATCGGACCAAGTTGCTAAACGGTTCCCAACAATTCGATCTCAGTTGCCATGGATAGCGAGGGGTCCTCGTCATCGAGTTCCGCCATCGCCTCGTCCACTCCGAATGACGTGGCTGTTGCGGTCGATGATGAACCGTCGAATGTCGATGAGACCTTGCTTTCGGGTCCGTCGACACCGATGACTTCTCCGCTGTCGAAAAACTCATCGACTTCATCGCTCGAGAGCTCACTGGGTGCAAAACTTCCGAATGGAATTTGCGGTGCAATGAGTTCACCCAAAGCCGCGTTGGTTGACAGTTCCATTCGGTTGAGATGATTGATCACCAACAATGCATCCAGTGCAGTGACGTTCGCGTCGCGATTGACATCGACGAAGCTTCCCACGAGTGGTTCACCACCGGCATCGTTCAAACGGTTCAACTCATTGATCACCATCAACGCATCCAATGCCGTCGTTTCACCGTCAGCCGATGTATCGGTTGGCTGCAGGATGTTCGTCGCCGCTCGATTGGTCAACGTGTCGGATCCGGCTGACGATTGAATCGAAAAAATCCGATCGCTGGACAGCGGCTCAAAAATGACCGCATACAACTCGCCGGCTTCCAAGTTCGCCCTCGCCACACCGTTCTGATAGGAACTCACCGTCAACGTATCGGCATCGACGATCCGCACCGTCTCGCTCAGGCTGGTCACGCTAATCGGCGTGACCGTGACCGTCGTGTCCGTCAACGCCTGAAAGATGATTGCGGTTGGAATGCCATCCCCAGGAATCAAGTGTGGACGCGCCACAAAGGTCGGAATCAAGATTCGCGTTTCACGTTCATTGATGTCGTCGTTGAGAATGACTCCCGCCGCATCCGCTTGTGATATCAGCGTGTCATCGCTGGCGTTGCTAAGCAGCACCGTGAAGCTTTCGTCTGACTCCACTTGAGTGTCGCCCGAAACGTTCACCGTGATCGTCGCCGCCGACTCGCCATCAGCGAATGCCACCGTCCCGGTGGGCAATGTGCCACCAAAATCGCTCGCATCCGCTGGATCCTCTCCGTCACCGACCACTGAATAGTCCACCGTGACAGTACCGGTCGTGCTTTCGGAACGAGTCACCGTGAACGTGAACGCGGTGGTCCCCGCATCACCTTCGACGCGTTGGGCATTCTCAGCAACGATGCTCAACGAAGCCGCAACCGGTGCCGCCAGATCCGATTCGAAGGCACCGATGTCGACCCCCGGACCCTGCGGTCGCGCAACGCCGCGTTGATCAGTTGCCAATCCGGCCAGCACCCCGGCATCCAAAGCAGCACTACCAGCGAGCAATGGAATCGTCGGGGTTGGGCCACCAAACTCGCCCAGTGTTCCAAGCCCTGCGTCATCATCGACAAGGTTGTTTCCGTTGTCGGTGATGGAACCCGACAGATTGGGATTCGTCGAAGCGGTATTCCGCGATACGATCGAATTGATCAACGACAAAATGCCCGCTTCGACCGAGATGCCTCCACCTTGCGATGAAGTGTTGTCGGCGATCGTGACACTGGTCAACGAGACAGTTCCACCTTCGCTCAAGACACCGCCACCATGGCTGGATGCTGAGTTCGATGCAATGGTTGAGTTGACAACCGTGACTTCACCGCCGTCCCCGTCGGCAAAAATCCCGCCGCCGTCGATTGTGACATTGTTGGAGATCGTAGAACGTGTGACGACCAGCGTTCCCGTGGAACTGTTCCACAAACCACCGCCTTCGCTGGCGGCCGTGTTGCCATCAACATGAACTTCCGTCAGTTCAACGGAACCATCACTGGAGATATGAACCGCTCCACCGTTGCCTGGCGCAGCAGATCCACTTGGGCCAGCCACGTTGTTTTCCAGTGATCCACCGGTAAACGTTGTGGTCGATCCGCCGATGGCTTCCAGACCACCGCCGGCACGATTGGCGACGTTGCCTGAAATGGTCGTGTTGTCGATCGTCGCGATCCCAGTGTTGAAAATGCCGCCACCACTTCCCGATGCACCATCGGCGACATTGAATCCGATGACTGCATCGATCACGTTCAGCATTCCACCGTCATTGAATAGACCGCCGCCACCGTTGCTGGCGTCATTGCCGCTGGCAACATTCGATGAAATCGCCCCGCCGTTGAGCGTCATGGTTCCGGTCGACGAGTTCCACAAACCGCCCCCTTCGCTGGCCGCCGTGTTGCTGCCGAAGATCGCCAGGTTCGATGTCACGTTGGCCGCTCCCGTCGAGTGCAATCCACCGCCATTGATACCGGCGAAGTTGTTCGAAACATCGGTTCCGAAGTTCAACGTCACCGTGCCAGTGATCACTTCGATGCCACCACCAGCACGATTGGCCGTGTTGCCTTCGGATGCAATCGCACCACCGATTTGGCTCAAGTTGATCGTCACTGCACCGTCGGTGCTGAAGATACCACCACCGCTACCAAGCGTTCCGTCAGCCGCGTTGCCGCTGATCGTTGCATTGCTGACCGTCAGTGTTCCGCCATTGTTGAAGATCGCTCCGCCACCGTCATCGGCGGCGTCACCCGAGGCAACGTTCCCGGTCAAGATGGTTCCGTCAACCGTCATCGTCCCGGTGTTGTTCCAAAGACCACCGCCTTCGAGAGCCGCGGTGTTGTCGCGGATCGTTCCCCCTGAGATCTCTGCGTTGCCATCACCCGAGAGATGCAGTGCGCCACCGTTCCCGGGCGCCGCTGATCCATCCGGTCCGGCAACATTGAGTTCCATCAAGACATCGGTCAGCGTTGTGCTGCTTCCCGCAGTCGCTTCGATCCCACCGCCTGCACGATTGGCGGTGTTGCCACTGATCTGGCCGCCCGCAACAGTCAGCGTGCCTTGATTGAGGATCCCCCCGCCACTGCCGGCTGCACCATCCGCAACATTGTCAGTGATCATTGCGTCGTTGACATTCAAAGTGCCACCAACATTGAACAGACCGCCCCCGCCATTGTCAGCATCATCGCCTGAGGCCGTGTTGCCGCTGATCGTGGTTCCGGTCACGGTCATCACACCGGTTCCGTTCCACAAGCCGCCACCTTCAGACGCGGCAACGTTGTTGTTCACGGTGCCACCGCTGATGGTGACCGTCCCCGCGTCGGTGACGTGCAAGCCACCTCCATTGCCAGGCGCTGCCACTGCGGGACTGACACCGGCGTTGTTTCCGTCCAGATTCACGTCCGTCAGCGATGTCGTTGACCCGTTGGTCACTTCGATCCCACCGCCTGCGCGATTGGCAACGTTGCCGCTGATCGTCGAGTCAGTGACGGTCAGCGAACCGAGATTCAAGACTCCGCCGCCGCTGCCCGAGATTCCGTCAGCTGCATTGCCGGTGATGGACGTCGAGTCGATGGTCAGCGTGCCGCCATCGTTGAAGACACCGCCACCGCCTTGATCCGCGTCATCGCCGCTGGCCGTGTTGCCATCAACGCTCGATCCAACCAGAGTCATCGTTCCGGCCGAACTGTTCCAAACACCACCGCCCTCCGCACCCGCAGTGTTTGCAGTGATGGTCGTGTCAATGAAATTCGCGGTCCAAGGGCCGGATGTGTGCAGAGCACCACCATTGATTCCAGTCGTGTTTCCGTCGAATTCAGTTTCGAAGAAGGTTGCATTGCCAGCGTTCTCGACACCACCGCCCGCACGAGACGCATCGTTGTTCGAAATCGTTCCTCCACGAACCACCAACGTTCCGCCGTTCGCGTTCAGAATCCCGCCGCCGTTGCCCAGTCCCACCATCGCGGTGTTCTCGAAAACATCACTGTCGGTGATCGTGACCGTGCCGCCGTCATTGAAGACTCCCCCGCCACCTTCACCTGGTTCATCGCCACCACTGACATTGCCAGAGATGCTTGAATCAGCGATCGAGACATTTCCACTTTCGTTGGCGATCCCGCCACCGTTCCCCGTTGCTGTGTTGCCAGAAATCTCCGCATTCACGATCGTCAGCATTCCGCCCACGGCTTGCAACGTGCCCGCTGCAGCTGGACCGGTCACGCGATAACCATCCGGTGAACCATCACCGTCAACATCAACGTCCGTGTTCACCCCATGCAGCACGATCTCACGCAGTGACATCGGCAACAAATTGTTGTACTGACGAGCTTGGTCAGCATCGCTCAGATCAAACGTGTACGTCTCACTGAAGTCGATCGTGCCGTCTTCGGCTGTGGGAAAGTCATCCAAGTTGAAATCGGCCAACGGTGAGTTCCCTTCCAAAGGAACCGGTGCACGTGGGCTGGATAGGTTCAACAAAACGTTGCCATATCCAGAAACCCCTTCGCCGACGGTGATGAAGCCATCTCCGTTCGCATCATCGCCAGCATCCGGTGTTCGCGAATCGATCGCAACACCACCTTCACCCAGGAAGGGTCCTGGGATTGTTCCGGTCGAATCCAGGTCCGATGCAAATCGTCCGTGAATGTGTTGGATGTGAGGTTGGTTGGGAACCAAACCAGAAGCGTTGATATGGACCGTGATCGACGGGTTGCCGGGATCACTCGTGTCCACCGTAACCGATGCGGTTCCGCTCACACCTGAATCATTCAGGGTACTCAGGGTCGTTTCGAAAGACTGCGATGTCGCATCGACACCGCTGTCATTGAAAATGCCGCCACCAATTGGAGCGGAGTTCCCACTGACGGTCGTCCCGTCCACAGTCAAACTTCCGGAGACGCTATTCCAAAGGCCACCGCCTTCGTTCGCAGCAACGTTGTCCGTCACCGAACCGCCGGTGATCGTCACGATCCCATCGCCAGAAACATGCAATGCACCTCCGTTGCCCGGTGATGCAGATCCATCCGGTCCAGCAACGTTTGATTCCAACCTGACATCCGTCAACGTCGTGCCGCTCCCCGCCGTGGCTTCAATCCCACCACCGGCTCGATTGGCAGTGTTGCCACTGATCTCGCCACCCGAGACGGTTAGCGTGCCATCATTGAGAATCCCACCACCGCTGCCGCTGGCACCATCGGCGACATTGAATCCGATGACTGCATCGATCACGTTCAGCGTGCCACCGTCATTGAATAGACCGCCGCCACCGTTGCTGGCGTCATTGCCGCTGGCAACATTCGATGAAATCGCCCCGCCGTTGAGCGTCATGGTTCCGGTCGACGAGTTCCACAAACCGCCCCCTTCGCTGGCCGCCGTGTTGCTGCCGAAGATCGCCAGGTTCGATGTCACGTTGGCCGCTCCCGTCGAGTGCAATCCACCGCCATTGATACCGGCGAAGTTGTTCGAAACATCGGTTCCGAAGTTCAACGTCACCGTGCCAGTGATCACTTCGATGCCACCACCAGCACGATTGGCCGTGTTGCCTTCGGATGCAATCGCACCACCGATTTGGCTCAAGTTGATCGTCACTGCACCGTCGGTGCTGAAGATACCACCACCGCTACCAAGCGTTCCGTCAGCCGCGTTGCCGCTGATCGTTGCATTGCTGACCGTCAGTGTTCCGCCATTGTTGAAGATCGCTCCGCCACCGTCATCGGCGGCGTCACCCGAGGCAACGTTCCCGGTCAAGATGGTTCCGTCAACCGTCATCGTCCCGGTGTTGTTCCAAAGACCACCGCCTTCGAGAGCCGCGGTGTTGTCGCGGATCGTTCCCCCTGAGATCTCTGCGTTGCCATCACCCGAGAGATGCAGTGCGCCACCGTTGCCTGGCGCCGCCGAACCATCCGGTCCGGCTACATTGAGTTCCATCAAAACATCGGTCAGCGTTGTGCTGCTCCCCGCGGTCGCTTCGATCCCACCGCCAGCACGATTGGCGGTGTTGCCACTGATCTGGCCGCCCGCAACAGTCAGCGTGCCTTGATTGAGGATCCCCCCGCCGCTGCCGGAGACACCGTTTGCGACATTGCCGGTGATCGTTGAATCGGTGATCGTCACGTTCCCGCCATCAATGGCCAGGGCACCGCCACCCATGTCAGCGTCGTCGCCAGTCGCTGTGTTGCCTGTCAACGTGACATTGGTTAGAGACAACGATTGTCCCGACCCGACGAAGATTGCACCGCCTGATTCCGCCAAACCGTCTTGCAGCGTCAAACCGGATACATCCACGATCACGGCCTCCCCAGCGGACGCGTTGATCGCGAAAATTCGCGAGACATTGCCACCGCCAATCGTTTGACCCGATGAGTCACCCAACGCAATCTGGAGCGATTCGGTGACCTCCAACTCGCTGCCCAGAAGGATCGTGCTCAAACCGTCGGCGAAGGTGATGCGATCGATTTCGGTCGCAGTCAAATCACCCGGCACCGTGTCCGCATTCACAATGGCGTTGGAATTGGAGGCTTGGATTGCCTCCCGTAAACTGATCATGCCGTCTTCCGCGACCACATCCAGGGCGGTGTCGACGACATAAGCCGCTAGAACGCGACGCTCCTCGAGGCGTTCCCCCATCAATCGGTTCAGAGTTGTTCGGCGTGACCTGGTTCCGCGTCGCTTTCTCCTCTGAAAATTCTCAGCTTCCTTTGCAACTTCGGGAGCGTGGCGTTGATCAACTGGTTGATTTTCGAGCAAGCGGGCAGAACGAAAGCCGAACATAAAGGTCTCCGATGAGTCAAAAACGGGTGAGGGAGGGCGTCAACGAGCCACCCAAATCGCGCATTCCCCCACGTTTGACCGCGCAAGACGCACAAAGAAAGCGACAGCCACCCGGGTGAGGGACGACTATCGCTGTACAAAGCAACAGATATGCCGGTCATGCAATTGGGATCGATTATGAGGCAGCCGTGTCAAACTCGTTTGCGCACGCCCGCATCGAGATCCAGATCGGCATTGCCGAACTCGGCCAACATCGACTTGTGGGCTGTCATTCATCGTGCAACAGGACGCGCTGAAAAGTGGCGCGGAAACGTCTACCTCCCACACCTTGCTCGTGACCACCTGCGTCTGCCGTTGATCGCTCACGTCTTCACCCCCAGAATCGCATTTTCGCGAAAAACGTCGCCCTCAGGATCGACGTCATAGATCGCGATCACGTCGGCGTCGTCGACATGGCCGTCAATTCGTTCCAGTGCGCTATGATGTTGGCGCACCTTGGGATTGCGATCAGCAAAAGCCCTTACTGGGCCGACCCTGCGCTATGGCAGCGTCCCCATCGCAAAAGACTCGCAAGCGACATCCAACCGACCGCCGCAAGCGTTGAAGTTCAGGCGGTAGTGTTCCCATTTGGACTCGGCAACGATTGGCGGCCAGGCAGAATTCCGAACCACACACGTGCCATCGTACGGCTCACCCTCGAACAAGTCGTCTGGTTCATCAGTCCACTCGAAACGAGTGACGTCACGAAACACGACGCAAATTTGATGTTCACGCCAATCGAGGAATCTCAGCGTGACATCACTGCCATCATACGAAATCGATGTAACCTCTCCGTCGGCGGTGGAGAATCCGGGGTGAATGATTTCAGCGATCGGCATTGGCCCCCCCTGCGTCGGCCCACAGTCAGTATTTGAACACCGCCCGGAACCGAGCCAGCGATGTCTGAACAACGAGAGATTGTACCAACGCCAGCCCGCGTGACCAACCAAGGAAGGTGCACCGAAGGCCCGTCGTGAACACCATGTTGTCCGCCGCTAGCCCCGCGATTGATTGTCAGTATCAAGGTTGCGTGCGTCCGGATACGCAGCGAGAAAGGCATTCGCGACGTCGTCAGACGCACCAATCAGCAGCGTCGCCGAAGAATCCCAGCAAACGATCTCGAAACTCGCGTCAGAGAATTGCGGCCGCGGCGAACCATGCCACAGATCGGCGTTGCCGTCAGCATACGGAACAGAGTCGAGGATCGTGGGGTCGAAATCGGCGGATGCAGGCAATGCCGACAGCACCGACCAGACGAATTGAGGACGATTGAGAGCGAAGTCGTAAAGCGTGTCGCCGTCGACCAAGTAACGATCACTGTTGTTGGGCGGAACAGGAAGTTCACAAGTAAGGTCCACGTCCGTCCAGAGCCAGCGGTGTTGACGGACAATGGATTCAATCCGCGCGAAAAACGGGTGAAGGTCAGAATACCATTTGATCGTGGGCGATTTTTCGACGATGAGGTTTGCCAACGAATAACCTGCGGCGGACAACGGAAGGTTTTTACGACACCGCCCTCAACGAAGCGGACGACTTGGAAGTGCCGAACAGTGTACCCAATCGAGGGCCGTTGGAATCACAGCCAAGGCGATCGCGGCGTTGCCAACGGGAAGGCATCATCGAAGCGAACGACGTGACCCGCCGAACGAGGCTCCAAAGACGAAGCCGCGACCCAGCGTAAAACCCATGTGAGGCGACTGTTCCGCATCGAAGCCGAGAGCCCGCGCCGGATTAGTGTTCAATTAGCGAAGATCAGTGTTCAGCGCAGCCCGCCTTTTTCAGGAACACTAATCAGCGCTAATCGCACACTAATAGACCCCCTCGGACCGCTCGAAACCCCGACCTCGGTAGGTCGCCTAACGGAACGTTTTTACGACAACGCCTGAACGAAGCGGACGACTTGGAAGTGCCGAACAGTGTACCCAATCGAGGGCCGTTGGAATCACAGCCAAGGCGATCGCGGCGTTGCCAACGGGAAGGCATCATCGAAGCGAACGACGTGACCCGCCGAACGAGGCTCCAAAGACGAAGCCGCGACCCAGCGTAAAACCCATGTGAGGCGACTGTTCCGCATCGAAGCCGAGAGCCCGCGCCGGATTAGTGTTCAATTAGCGAAGATCAGTGTTCAGCGCAGCCCGCCTTTTTCAGGAACACTAATCAGCGCTAATCGCACACTAATAGACCCCCTCGGACCGCTCGAAACCCCGACCTCGGTAGGTCGCCTAACGGAACGTTTTTACGACAACGCCTGAACGAAGCGGACGACTTGGAAGTGCCGAACAGTGTACCCAATCGAGGGCCGTTGGAATCACAGCCAAGGCGATCGCGGCGTTGCCAACGGGAAGGCATCATCGAAGCGAACGACGTGACCCGCCGAACGAGGCTCCAAAGACGAAGCCGCGACCCAGCGTAAAACCCATGTGAGGCGACTGTTCCGCATCGAAGCCGAGAGACCGCGCCGGATTAGTGTTCAATTAGCGAAGATCAGTGTTCAGCGCAGCCCGGCTTTTCCAGGAACACTAATCAGCGCTAATCGCACACTAATACATCCCCTCGCCCCCCCGACCTCGGCAGGTCGCCGAACGGAACGCTTTTTACGACACCGCCATCAACGAAGCGGACGACTTGGAAGTGCCGAACAGTGTACTAAACCCGAGGGCCGTTGGAATCACAGCCAAGGCGATCGCGGCGTTGCCAATGGGAAGGCATCATCGAAGCGAACGACGTGACCCGCCGAACGAGGCTCCAGAGACGAAGTCGCTATCCAGCGTGAAACACATGTTAGGCGACTGTTCCGCATCGAAGCCGAGAGCCCGCGTCGGATTAGTGTTCAATTAGCGAAGATCAGTGTTCAGCGCAACCCGGCTTTTCCAGGAACACTAATCAGCGCTAATCGCACACTAATAGATCCCCTCGAACCCCCGACCTCGGCAGGTCGCCGAACGGAAGGTTTTTACGACACCGCCATCAACGAAGCGGACGACTTGGAAGTGCCGAACAGTGTACCCAATCGAGGGCCGTTGGAATCACAGCCAAGGCGATCGCGGCGTTGCCAACGGG